>DATCVG010000110.1:0-3363 GCA_036567085.1 Candidatus Methylopumilus sp. | reverse complement strand
AAACAAAAAACAGGTCAATTAGTAGGGATTGCAAGTGTAGCTGGTATTAGAGGCTTACCTGGATCTGGAGCTTATAGCACCTCAAAAGCTGCGCTTATTAATTATTTAGAAAGTCTTCGTATTGAAATGAAGCCTTTTGGTGTTCATGTCACAACCATTGCGCCAGGCTTTATTCATACGCCTATGACCAAGCATAATCGCTATGCCATGCCTTTTATTTTAGATGTCGATGATGCGGTATCTCGTTTTATGAAAGCTATTCAAAACAAAAAAGGCTTTGTCATTATTCCTTGGCAAATGAATATTGTGGGGACTATCATGAAGCTTCTTCCGGCATCTATGTGGGACTTTTTAGCGAAAGGCGGTCCTAAAAAAACCAGGAAAATGATTTAGTAATATCCACATCACGTATATCCTTAAAACGTAAAATAAATTAGAATGTAGTCATTAACTACATCTTTTATTTATGTCAACCCTCGAATATAACGGCCAAGTGCTTACAAAAGCGCGTCGTGATTTAAAACTTAAAGCTGATGATATTGCAACGGAATTATGTTTATCTGTGCAACAAGTCCAAGCGATTGAAAATAATCTAAATGCTTTTTTTCATTCCAATAAATTAAAACAAGCAGTCATTAAACGCTATTGTCGCTTCCTTAATATTGATGTGAACTCTGTCATCACGCATTATGAATTAGATGAAACTGATACTAGCTTTCAAGACATTAAAAAAGATAATTTTGGTAAGCGCTTTAAAAAATATGTTTATCTCTCAATTGCAGCGTTTATTACAACACTTGTTTGGAAACTTTTTGCGTAATGGTCCAAAAATTAAGAGAATTATTTTTTCAATTAAGAACTCGGCATTTCAAATTTATTGAACGCAGAAAATCACTACATTTTGAGGTATCAGGTTATTATCCATATCAAATTATGGACATTGGCGAGAGTTTTTTAATTGGTAATACAAATATAGAGATACTAAATAAAAAACATAAAATAATTAATAAAGAACTTAATAAAACTTTTTTAGCTAAAATAGAGGCTGATGGTATTCGAATAATGCGTATTAAATAAAACATAAGGAAAATAAAATGGAATTTGATCAAAAAGAAGAGGCGCCTTTTAATATCCCAGAAAAGAAAAAAGCAGATAAAAAGACTCTTGCTATCTATATCATTACTGGCTTAATAACATTGAGTTCTCTTATCTACGGTTATGCGAGTTATCAATCGACCTATTTTAAAGATGCTGAAATCCAAAAGCTTAAATTAGAGTTAGAAGAAGCCAACACAAAATTGTTGCGTATTGATGCTCTTGAAAATCAAGTAAAAGAATTGGAAGCATCATTGGTGGCAAAGGCGGCTGCGAAGGCTGAATCAAAAAAGGTAACGAAAGTCTCAGTAAAAAAAGTCTCAGCAAAAAAAGACATTAAAAAAGTAACTGCTACTAAAAAAGCTGTAAAGAAATCAAAAACGACAACTAAAGCTAAAGAAAAAAAGCCGGTTAAAAAGTAAGTCGGTTTAATATTTTCACGCCCTATTTGAGAGTAGAATAGGGCTCTTCAATTTGTAACTTCAATCAAATTTCAAAAAGATCTTTATGACAACACATGCACTTTATACCTCATTTCAATTAGGAAATTTAACTCTTAATAATCGTTGCGTTATGGCGCCCCTCACTCGAAATCGCGCTAATGAGAAACGTGAGCCTGTCGATTTAAACGTCACTTATTATGAGCAACGCGCAACTGCTGGTTTAATCATAGCTGAAGCGACTCAAATTTGTCCCGAGGGCCAAGGGTATATATCAACACCGGGTATTTATTCTGAAGGTCAAATTGAAGGCTGGAGAAAAGTGACTGATGCGGTACATAAAAAGAATGGAAAGATTTGTTTGCAACTTTGGCATGTTGGCCGTATTTCGCATAGCGAATTACTACCAAACAATATGCCGCCCCAAGCCCCTTCACCAATAAGAGCTAAAGCAAAAACATTTAATAGTAAAGGCTTAGTCGATGTATCAGAACCTAAAGCTTTAGAGATGGATGAAATTAAATCACTCGCCAAACAATATGCTCAAGCCACTTTAAATGCACAAAAAGCTGGATTTGATATGATTGAAGTGCATGCGGCCAATGGTTATCTTATTGATCAATTTTTAAGAGACAAAACAAATCATCGAACTGATCAATATGGTGGATCAATTGAAAATCGCACGCGCTTTTTATTAGAGGTGGTCGATGAAATCATCAAAGTTTATCCAGCGAATTTAATCGGCTGTCGTATTTCACCTGCATCTACATTTAACGATATTGATGATTCAGATCCACAAAACTTATATAGTTATGTGGTTACTGAACTAGGCAAACGAAAATTAGCATATCTTCATATCATTGAAGGTGAAACAGGTGGGCCACGCGATGCTAATCCTAAAGTTAATTTTGCTGAATTAAAAAAATTATTTAAAGCCCATGGTGGTATGAATATTATGACGAACAATGGCTATCACAAAGCCATGGCTGAGAGTGCCATTGAAAATAATGAGGCTGATCTTGTGGCTTTCGGCGTACCTTTTCTTGCTAATCCAGATTTAGTAAAACGACTTAAAAATAATTACCCGCTTAATACGCCGAATCAAAGAACTTTTTATGGCGGCACTGAAAAAGGTTATATCGATTACCCTTTTTATAGCGATTAACTAATTTTATTTTTTGTAGGCTTTTTTGCTGCAGGTTTTTTAGGTTGATCACCTAAATGAAGGTCGATACCTTTCACTAAATTTTTAAACTCATCTGTGTAAACGATTTTTTTAGGTATCTTTTTTTGACCATAAAGTGAAATGGCCAAAAAAATAATGGAATATAAGATAATGACGGTGACAACTACGGTGGTCTCAAAAAAATAATCGCGCACTAAAGTAAGTAACGGGTCTAACCATAACCAACCCTCTTTAACTTGATACTCAAGATTGTCTATCCAGACTGATTGAATCTTATGTAAATACTCAAATAAAGCCGTCATGTTGAACCTTTCTTAATATTCTTCAAATTATAAGTGAAATCTGCATCCAGAAAAGACAAGCCTTAAATAAAAGAGGTAAAATATAGCTTTAAATTCAATGAATTATTATGAAAATCACAGTTATTGGTACTGGTTATGTAGGTTTGGTCGGGGCTGCATGTTTAGCCGAGGTCGGTAATCATGTTTTAGGCCTTGATGTGAATCCAGAGAAGATTCGCATCCTCAAAGAAGGTGGTATTCCTATTCATGAACCCGGTCTTTTAGAAATTGTGCGTCGTAATGTTGAAAACGGACGACTTGCTTTCACAACTAACATCGAAGAAGCTGTTCACTTCGGTGA
>DATCVG010000109.1:0-6510 GCA_036567085.1 Candidatus Methylopumilus sp. | reverse complement strand
ACTACAGGTGTTCATCGTTTATATCAAATGCATAAAGAAGGCAAATTAGCTTTCCCTGCTATTAATGTGAATGATTCAGTGACCAAATCTAAATTTGATAATCTTTATGGTTGCCGTGAATCATTAGTAGATGCTATTAAGCGCGCAACGGATGTCATGATTGCAGGTAAAGTGGCAGTTGTAGCTGGATATGGCGATGTAGGGAAGGGTTCAGCACAAGCACTTCGTGCTTTATCAGCCCAAGTGTGGGTGACTGAAATTGATCCTATTTGTGCGCTTCAAGCTGCGATGGAAGGATATCGCGTAGTGACTATGGATTATGCAGCAGAGCATGCAGATATTTTTGTGACAGCGACAGGTAATTATCATGTGATTACTCGTGACCATATGTCGCGCATGAAAGATCAAGCAATTGTTTGTAATATTGGCCATTTCGATAATGAGATTGATGTTGCATCATTAAGCGATTGCAAATGGGAAGAGATTAAACCGCAAGTAGATCATGTCATTTTCAAAGATGGCAAACGTATCATCTTGCTTGCAAAAGGTAGACTTGTGAATTTAGGATGTGGAACAGGTCATCCAAGTTATGTGATGAGCTCATCTTTCGCAAATCAAACAATCGCTCAAATTGAATTATTTGCGCATGCTGAAAAATATCCTGTGGGCGTTTATACTTTGCCGAAACACTTGGACGAGAAAGTAGCACGCTTGCAATTGAAAAAATTAAATGCACAACTTACAAAATTGTCAGAAGCGCAAGCTAGGTATATTGGGGTTAAAGAAGAAGGCCCTTACAAGCCTGAGCACTATCGCTATTAATAATGGCTAAAAAAGTTTCTTATAGTTTTGAGTTTTTCCCTCCCAATACATCGGAAGGTATAAAAAACTTAGCAGATACGCGTCAGCAGTTATCCGCATTCAAGCCTGAATTTTATTCAGTGACATTTGGTGCGGGTGGCTCAACACGCGATCGAACTCTTGAAACAGTATTAGAAATAAAAAATGAAGGTTTTAATGGAGTGCCCCATATTTCAGGTATCTCATCGACAAAGATAGAAATTAAAACTTTACTTAATCAATATCAGCAACATGGTATTAAGCATCTCGTGGCTTTGCGAGGTGACGTCCCTCAAGGCGGAGTTCCAAGTGGAGAATTTAAACACGCGAATGAATTAGTAAGCTTTATTCGACAAGAAACTCATGATTACTTTCATATTGATGTGGCAGCCTATCCTGAATATCACCCTGAGGCTTCCTCAGTACAAATAGATATTCAAAACTTTAAAAATAAAGTAGCTGCTGGCGCTAATTCAGCTATTACACAATTCTTTTTTAATGCCGATGCCTATTTTAGATTTATGGATGAATGTTTGATTGCAGACATTGATGTGCCGATTATTCCAGGTGTGATGCCTATTTACAATATTAAGCAATTGGCTCGTTTTGCCTCAAATTGCGGTGCAGAGATACCTCGTTGGCTTCGAATTAAATTAGAAAGCTACGGAGATGATTTACCCTCCTTGAGATCATTCGGTGTGGACGTTATATCTGAACTTTGTGAAACATTAGTTAGTTGGGATGTACCAAGCTTGCATTTCTATACCTTAAATCAAGCGGGGATTATTTCCCGCATCATTCAAAATATAGAAGGCAACTAGTGTAAAACTAAGTTGTGATTTTGATAGATCGCATCTTCTATAAATAAGAAATCTTTTTCACGGCCTTCATTCCAAAGAGCCATCATGACAATCCAGCGCATTTCTTCGATATTAATATGTTCTTGTTTGAGGGCCATAGCTCGATCAAGAATAATTTCTCGTTCATTTGCATCTAACACTTTCGCTTGTTCAAGGAACAATACAAATCCAAGACTTTCAGCGCTTATCTTTTTTTGTTCGGTGTCTGAGAACATACGATAGCCCAAGGAAGAGCAAGCACTATTTTTTACAGGAATAGCATTTGTCATCGCCTTGAGCTGGTTAAACCAAGTAAAAGCATTTTCAATGTCTTGGTTATCAAATCCTGCAGCTTCAAGCTCTGCTGTAATACTTTTAAAGTCAGGTAAATTTTGTGTGCTGAGATAATTTTCAAACATATAGATAAGCAGTTCTAGCATAAAGATTCCTTTACGATAGTGAATGAAAAATGACTTAGAAGTAAGTGAAAGCTAAATGAATTTGAGTCAGGTAATTGAGCTATTAGCAAAGTATAATATTCTTAATATGTCTAATAAGTTTAAGGAGTTTAAACCTTGTAGACAAGTTATCAGCAATAAATAAAATAATCAACATTTATGGCAATTTTAAATATATTAAATTATCCTGATCCGAGACTGCACACCATTGCAAAACCCATCGAAGTTGTGGATAACTCAATTAGGAAGCTTATCGATGATATGGCGGAAACAATGTATGCTGCCCCTGGCATAGGATTAGCTGCAACCCAAGTCAATCGGCATATTCAATTAATTTTGATAGATATTTCCGAAACAAAAGACAACTTAAAGGTTTTTATTAATCCTAAAATTATTGAATCATCAGGACAGCAATCATATGAAGAAGGTTGCTTGTCTGTACCCGATGTGTTTGAATCAGTTACTCGCGCTGAGCGCATTAAGGTAGCAGCGCTTGATCGAGAAGGAAATTCTTTTGAGCTCGAAGCAGAGGGTTTATTAGCCGTTTGTATTCAGCACGAAATGGATCATCTTTTAGGTAAAGTATTTGTAGAATACCTATCCCCATTAAAGCGTAACCGCATCAAAACAAAAATGAAAAAACGTGCTAAAGAGCATGGGCTTAATGCTTAAATTTATCGAGTCTATATCTTGAATTCCTTAAAAATTATTTTTGCTGGCACCCCTGATTTTGCTGTACCAGCTTTGCAGGCTCTTCATGATAAAGGCTATGAAGTTGTAGGTGTATTAACTCAGCCAGATAGACCATCAGGTCGAGGCTTAAAGCTTCATCCCAGCGCTATTAAATTGAAGGCTAATACATTAGGCATTCCTGTTTATCAGCCTTCAGAATTAAAAAGTAAAGAATCTTACGAAATGTTAACTGCTATTGATTTTAATGTGATGATTGTGGCGGCATACGGACTCATCATTCCCCAAGCTATTCTAAATATACCCTCGCTAGGTTGTTTTAACATACATGCATCACTCCTCCCTAGATGGCGAGGTGCTGCACCTATTCATCGTGCTATTTTGATGGGCGATGAATCAACAGGCGTCACTATAATGCGCGTCGTTCAAAAACTAGACGCAGGTGACATGATTAAAAAAACTAAAATTCAAATCAGTGAAAAAGATACAACCGAACACTTAACAAAAATACTTTCAGTATTAGGTGCGCATTTAATGATCGAAGTGATGGAAGAGTTGAGGACAAAAGGTGAAGTTCAGTCGACGCCTCAGGATGAGGCAAGTGTGACTTACGCTGAAAAAGTGACTAAAGAGGAATCGAAAATTGATTGGCAAGATACTTCTTTAGCGATTCTTCGAAAGATAAGAGCATTTAATTCATTTCCAGTCGCGCAAACAGAATATCGTGAGGCTATTTGTAAAATATGGGATGCTGAGATCAGTAAAGATAGTGACAAGAATGCAAAGACAGGACAAATTATTAAGCTAGATGAATTTATTCATGTGAAGTGTGGTGAAGGGACTTTGCTTATAAAAGAACTTCAAATGCCAGGAGGCAAAAGACTAAAATCTAAGGAATTTATTTTAGGACACCGACCTATCTTGGGAGACGTCTTTAAGTCGTAACTATTTTGCATCACTCTCAACTTATTGCAGCCGATTGTGTGTCTGAGGTTATAAAAGGACATAATTTAAATCATGTGTTTGAAAGACATTTTGATCATCATTCCCACATTACACCTCAGCAAAAATCGATTACGATTTTTCTGGCATATGGCGCTATTCGTTTTTTAGGCGAGAGTCAATTTTTTATTCGAAAGCTGATTAATAAAAAAATAACGAATAAAAAAATTGAAGCTTTACTCTGTGTAGCTTTGTTTCAATTAAATCATGATCAATCCAATGACTTTACCATAGTGAATGAAGCAGTTGAGGCTGCTAAATTTATCAATAAATCCTGGGCAGCTTCTTTTGTAAATGGTGTATTGAGAAATTTTATTCGTCAAAAAGATAATTTAAAATCCACACTAAAAAATGATGATGAGGCTTTTTATTCCTACCCTTTATGGTGGATTAAACTCATTAAAGAGGAATATAAGAAAGATTGGGAAAGCATATTATTGAATGGAAATATGCATCCACCATTAACTTTAAGAATTAATGTAAGAAAAATTGATCTTAAGCAATATGAAGAAAAACTTAAATCTGAATCAATTGAGTATCGAGTTCTAGGAGATATTGCGTTAGAACTAACTAAGCCTATTCCCGTAGAAAAAATACCCGGGTTTATAGAGGGTGAAGTATCAATTCAAGATTTTGGTGCGCAACTTGCCGCCAAGCTTTTGGATCTTAAAGATGGTCAAGTTTGTCTGGATGCTTGCAGCGCTCCCGGGGGTAAAACAGGGCATATGTTAGAAATTGCTGACATTGAGTTGGTGTCAATTGATCAACAAAAAGAACGTTTATATAAAGTAAAAGAAAATTTAGAGAGATTGCAGCTTCATGCTCATTTGAAATGTGCAGATTTAACAGCGATCAAATCATGGTGGAATGAAAAATTATTTGATCGTATCCTGCTTGATACGCCATGCTCTGCCTCAGGTGTAGTCAGGCGACATGTAGATATTAAGTGGTTAAGAAGGCCTCGTGATATTGAGATGTTTGCTAAGCAACAAAAGATCATGTTGCAAGCTATGTGGCAGTTATTAAAAAAGGGTGGTAAATTACTTTACGCGACATGTTCTATCTTTCCTGATGAAAATCAGCGGGTTGTTGATGACTTTATTAAAGAACATAGTGACGCAAAAGAAGTAAAATGGTCAGTCGATTCGAAATATAGTAAATATGAAAATCAATTAATACCAAGCGAAAACCATGATGGATTTTTTTATGCATTATTTGAAAAAAATTAAACTCAGTATCTTTTTTGCTATTTGGGTGAGCTTGTTTTTTTCTTCATCTGCTATTGCAGCTGATAACAGTTTGATCATTAAAACTGCCGAAATCAATAATCAATTTGAAGCATATTTTTTAAATGCTGAATTTGAACTATTTTTTAATGATGATTTAGATGAGGCAATCAGAAAAGGTATTCCCATTAATTTTATTATTGAATTTGAATTAAAAAAGCCCAGAAAATATTGGTTTGATGAAGAGGTCGCAAAAAAAACTAAAGAAATAGTGCTGAGCTACCATGCGCTTTCTAAGCAATTTATTCTCTCCGAATCCGAAAATCGCCTTGTTGCTTTTGATAACTTAACTCAAGCAAAAAATGAACTTAAAAAAATAAAAAATTGGCGTATTTTTGATAAATCGCAGATTGATGATACTGATAAGTACTCAGCTTATCTGCAAGTTAAATTAGATCAGACTAAACTACCAAAACAATTACAAGTTGACATAACAAGTAATCAAGAATGGCAATTGGCCTCTAAACAATTTCAATGGATTTTTATAAATAATAAATGAGATATCTGATAGTTATTGCTTGTTTAGTTGGTGGTTTACTTTTATTTCTTTTGTCAAAAGCAAGCTCAAGTTCAAATTTTATTTCAGGTAACTCTTACACTATTGTTCTTGTATTAAGTGTTGTTTTTATTTTTAGCCTGATGGCAATCATTGCAAATCAGATTAGGAAATTATTCAGAAATATAAAAAAAGATGTCATAGGTAGTCGTTTATCCATGCGTCTTGTTATTTCCTTTTCTCTTATGGCAGTCATACCAGGCTTAATTGTATATTTAGTATCTGTGAATTTTTTGACACGTTCAATTGAATCATGGTTTAACGTGAAGGTTGAATCAGCACTAGATGGGGGCTTAAAGTTAGGACAAAAAGCTTTAGACATTATGCTCACAGACCTAGAGTTAAAAGCTGAGCGTATGGCGCTCACGCTCTCATCTATGCCTGTCACATCGCAATATGGGGCGCTGAGTGATCTTCGAGAAAAATCCGACGTACAAGATGCCACAATCATTTCTGATCAAGGAAAAATTATTGCTGTATCGAGTAATGATGCAGAATCATTTTTACCTGCGCTACCTACGTTAATTCAATTAAAACAAGCAGACAATAAAGTCTACGGCAAAATTGAGCCGATTAAAAATAAAGGACTTTATCTTCGAGTATTGGCACCGATCAATGGAGCAGGCGTTTCTAATGAAAGGTTAGTTCTACAAATTCTACAGCCTGTTCCAGACTCACTAACCACAGTTGCAGAATCCGTAGAGGCAGTATTTCAAGATTACCAGAAACTTTCTTATAGTCGAGATTCATTGAAAGTGATTTTTTCAATTACATTAACGCTTGTACTCATGCTTGCCATATTAACTGCTGTAGCAATTGGATTTTTACTTAGTAGAAAA
>DATCVG010000108.1:0-7970 GCA_036567085.1 Candidatus Methylopumilus sp. | reverse complement strand
AATGATGAGAGTCGCTAATTCCCGTGGATTTTTTTTCAAAGGTTTAGCGAGCATCATGGCTAAATTGGTTGAAAAATCACCATGCTCGATCGATTTAGGACGATCTAATTGAATAGAATTCGCTAAAATCTCAGGATGTATGGATTGTGCAACGGGCAACAATAATTGTAGAAGATGCGATTTCACGTCTTAGAATGATAGGTAACGTTTAAAGCGTTTATTTTAACTTAGAATTGATGGACTCCCCTTAAAAACTAACACTATGACTGACGCACTTCATATTCTAAAAGTCGCCCTCGATGTGCCACTCGATCGGGTATTTGACTATAAGACTGAGTATCCAAATACTCAGATTGGACAGTATGTGGTGGTACCTTTTGGTGCCCGCAAAATGATTGGTGTTGTAGTAGGTGTTTCTGATACCAGCGCAATCGAATCTAAAAAACTAAAGTCTATTATCCGTCTTGACTCGGAAGTCATTTTTGATGAGCAAAGTTTTAAGCTCTTTCAATTTTGTAGTCAGTATTATCACTATCCTCTTGGACAAACGATTTTATCTGCTGTGCCATCTCGACTAAAAAAAATAAATACTCAGGCGATGACAAAAAAGTATTTGTATCGCTTAACAAAGAAAGCCATTCAATTAGGTATCGATCAATTGCCGCCTCGGCAAATTATTTTAAAACGTATCGTCATGGCTTTCATTGATGCCAAGGAACTCGATGAAGCGAGTCTTCGTTCGATCAGTAGCACTTGGAAAAAATCAATCAAAACGTTAGATGAGATGGGCTGGATTGAAAAAAATGAAGTGACTGTAGATAGCAAAGTGTATAAAGAAGCCCCTATTCCATCTTTAAATAGCGATCAACAAAAAGCACTTCATTCCATATTAGAGACAAATGAAAAATTTGCACCTTGGTTACTCTATGGGATTACTGGCAGTGGAAAAACGGAAGTGTATATTCGATTAATTGAGGCAACGTTAAAAAAAGAACATGCACAAGTACTTGTACTCGTTCCTGAAATTAATTTAACACCGCAACTCGAGAGTCGATTTAGATCGCGTTTTGAAAAATATACGCTTGTCACCCTTCATAGCCACTTAACGGATAATGAGCGCTTAACCCATTGGCGACTGGCTAAAGAGGGCGCTGCCCAAATTATCATTGGGACACGATTAAGTATTTTTACACCGATGCCACATCTGTCTCTCATCATTATCGATGAAGAGCATGATGCATCTTTTAAACAACAAGAGGGTCTACGTTATCATGCGAGAGATGTAGCCATCTTCCGCGCCAAATCTGAAAATATTCCCATTGTCATGGGTACTGCTACACCTTCTCTTGAAACGTGGTTTAATGCGACCAAAACTAAAGATGCAAAAAAATTTGGGTTTCTAAAATTAACCTCGCGCGCAGTTCAAGACTCAACACTCCCCGAAATTAAGTGTATTGATATTTCAAAGTCGATAGTCACTAAAGGTTTTTCACCCTATCTTATAGACGCTATTCGCGATCGTTTAAACAAAAAAGAACAGAGTCTTATTTTTATTAATCGACGGGGCTTTGCGCCTGTCCTCCTATGTTCGTCATGTCAGTGGACAGGACAATGCCATCGTTGCAGCAGCCGTTTAGTGGTGCACTTAAATCAAAAACGATTACGTTGCCATCACTGTGGCTATGATGAAAAAATGCCACAACAGTGTCCCTCATGCGGCAACACAGATTTATATCCTACAGGTTTGGGGACACAGCGCATTGAAGAAACTTTAAAAGAATTTTTTCCTGAAGCGCGTATTTTAAGAATAGACCGAGATTCAACGAGAACCAAAGAAGCACTTAATGATTTATTCCTAAAAATGAAAAATCGTGAGATCGATATTTTGATTGGCACTCAAATGCTGTCTAAAGGTCACGACTTCCCTCATTTAAGTTTAGTCGGGGTTTTAGATACGGACCAGGCTTTATATAGCCCCGACTTTAGAGCAAGCGAGCGCTTATTTTCGCAGCTTATGCAAGTGAGTGGCCGTGCAGGCCGTGCCCATATAAAAGGTGAAGTCTTTATTCAAACTGCCTTTCCAAATCACTCTTTATTTGAAGCTTTAAAAACGCATGACTTTGAGTACTTTGCGAATGAGCTTTTAAAAGAAAGAGAATTAGCAGAGCTCAGTCCTTTCTCGTTTCTAGTGCTCTTAAAAGCGGAAGCACATCAATTGACGCATGTGATGAAATTTTTAAATGAGGCTATGCAAAAAGCGCAGGATTTAAGTCATCACGTGACTGTTTATAATCCAGTCCGACCTATCATGGAAAGATTAAAAGGCATGGAGAGAGCACAGTTAGTTTTACAAGCAAGCTCTCGTGTTGCATTACAAAAATTGCTGGCTGAATGGGTATCTTTTTTACGTGAAAATAAATTAGGAAAAAAAGTGAAATGGGTTTTAGATATTGATCCTTTAGAATTTTAAAAAGTTATCTGCTAACTTTTAGCGCAATAGCTTTCTGAAGTTTGACTGATAGGTCTTTTCTTGATTGGGAAGGTTTGACTGGATGTCCAATATCTAATAAAACTTCAATATGATTTGATTGGGCAATACGTTTAAAGGATTGAAATAAAGTCATCGAACCATGAAAACTTGTACGATTTGAAATTACATTATTTTCTTTGTATTGAATCGACAGGGGTAGAAGTAATTTATTAGCTTCGAAAGCTGATTGAAATAAGTTGCTCTTAAATGGAAGCACTTGATATCCATTTGAGGTAATACCTTCAGGGAAAATACATATCGACTGCTTATGCTTTTTGAAATGATGATTCATTGCCTGAATCACTTCAAGCAAGACTGATTTGCGTTTTCGATCAATAAAAATGGCACCAGAAATTTTAGCGAGCATTCCAATAATAGGCCACGTTTTGACATCAGATGCAGAGACAAACGTGATGGGTTTTAATGAAAAGATCACAGGAATATCAAGCCATGAAATGTGGTTTGAAACCACAAGATAACTATCTTTACTAAAAATATTTAAAACCTCTCCAGAAAGCGTAATTTTAATCTTTAAAATACGTAAAAGACGTTTCGCCCAGTGTTGAATCAAAATACTTCTGATCTTTCTTGGAAGCATAATCATAGTGATACAAAGAATTACTGCTAAAAGTAAATGTAGCGCCATCAGAATAGATTTAAAAATAAAGTTCATAGCGATCGCTTATAAAAGTTCGATGCCATACAGCTTTACAATTTTTGCAAAAACATAAAATGCGATCAAAGTAATGACAACGGAGATACCGAGCGTTAGCCAAAAACCAAATCGCTTCAGTAAAAAAGGAAACGTTAAGAACATGGGGAGGGTGGGCACAACATACCAAAAGGTGTACCAAGCATGATTTGCAATTTTAGATTCCGGCTGTTTTTCTATATAGAGCCAAATTAAAGTAAGCACAGTCACGAGAGGGAGGGCTGCTATGAGTCCGCCTAATCGGTCACTTTTTTTAGCTACCTCAGAAATTAAAACCACCATACCTGAGGTCATTAAAAGTTTAAATAAAATCCACATCATTGTCTTTCTTCCCTTAAAGAGTCTAGATTTGGTTTTTCTTCAGGACTAGCTTTTAAATAAACGGCTAAATCCTGATCGAGCATATCCCAGTTTACGAAACTAGCCATTTTTTTATAAATTTTATGAATGAGTATATTTCGATGTTTACAAAAATTTGTTAAGGAAATGAGTTGATGACCAGTTTCAATTTTAGCAGGGTAGGCTGTTTGGCCACTTTGAATAGTTTTGGCGCCAATTTTATATGACCAGTTGATACATTCAATCCATAATCGAAAATAAATAAACCAATCCTGTGGAGCTTCATAATCAATACCTATAAATTTATTAATCACATGATCGTTTAAGTGAAAACATAGCATAAAAGCAATTATTTCATTTGAAGATTGATGTCTTAGAATAATAAAGTGGGCTTCTTTTTCGCGAGAGATAAACTCAAAAAATTCTGGTGTCAGCTCTTCGAATCTATTTTTCTCTTTTAAATAAGTTTTTGAAAATAGGCGATAAAGTTGATGAAGGGTCTGATTGTCTGGCAAATGAATGACGCTGACATCGAGCGGGGCCAAGAAGCTTTTTTTTAATTTCTGTCTAAGTTGATATCTTTGCGATGTTTTAAGTGATACAAAGTAGTCCTCCGTTTCGTTTCCTTCAAGCTTTACTAGCGTTGATGGAAGTCCTACAAGGGCAAATAGATTTTTAGATGTAGAAATTTTTGAGAGTGTTTGATGAGATGCCTCTGGAAAATCTTTCCATACCAACATGGATGTATTATATTTTTTTGCTTGTTTTTCAGCAGCTTCTTGAACGCAAAGAAAAATATCATCTTGAGTGACCTCATTATTTTTTAAAAACTGCGGGTCAATTCCGATATGTCCTTCATCAGAGCAGGCGCTTCCTATAAAAAAAGTACGTTGATATAAAAAAGATGGGATAATTTTGCCTATTAATTTCGCTAATGGAAGAAATATGGAGGGCGTTAAAAGTTCGATGGGCATATCCATAATAAAGGCGGGTGCTATACCGACGGGTTGACCATTATAAGAAATCAGTCCGTAGGTAAAAGTAAATTGTTTTTCAAGATGAGAGCATTCAAGGGATCGATACCACCATTGGCCTTCGTATGGAGCTGGGAAGCAATTATCCCAAAGCGCTTGCGGGATTTGAGATTCAGAATTAAGCCATTCAAGAGTGAGCTGATGTATCATTTATGAGAATTATACTTAAAACCTTATAATTCTTGACTTATGCAGAAATTTTTATTTTTTATAACTATACTTTTTTTTAGCAGCTCACTTTTTGCCGTTCATTCAGATTATTGCGTGAGTTGTGAAAGAGATAATCATGGCCGGATTAAAAGAAGTCTTGATGTAAAAAAAGCTTTTAAAAAAATGCAGCCGTGCCCATCCACAGGGAAATCTTTTGGGGCTTGTCCCGGCTATATTATTGATCACATCATTCCCTTAAAGCGAGGTGGGTTAGATGATACATCTAATATGCAATGGCAGACTTTGGAAGAGTCAAAAGAAAAAGACAAATGGGAATAACTTTTTATTTTAGGGCGTGATTTCATTTAATATAATCTATCTATGAAACGACAAATTTTTTATATCGACTATCCTCAAGAGCATCAGGGTGATGCATTACATGCCTATCAATGTAAATACTGCAAAATAGATACAGTGAAAATTAACGGCTTACTTGAAAATCATTTGCCAAATTGTCACTATAGAATTGAAAAAGAAAAAACGATTACTGAGTAAGTCGCTTACCAATTAAGGCCGCACCAATGACGCCTGCCGAATCACCTAATATATTCTTCACGATAGGTGTTGTAGGCACATCATTAAAAATACGCTTATAGACTTCTTCAATGCCTTCCTTATATAAACTTTCTTCATTGGAAAGTCCGCCACCTAAAACGACAATGTCAGGATCCAGAATATTAATAAGATTAGCCAAGGCTTGTCCAAAACGGGCATAGAAATCTTGTTTAATTTTTTTTAAAGACTCATCTTTTAATGGGATTCTAAAAAAATCCATTGCTGAGATCGAGTTGCCCGTTGTATTTTTAATTCTTTTTTCTAAGCCACCCCCTGATATAAAACTCTCAACACAACCACTTGCGCCGCAATAACAGGGCAACCCTTGAGGATCAATCACCATATGACCCCACTCACCTGCAATATTTTGTGGGCCTTGTCTAATTTTTCCATCAAATACAATACCACCTCCACAGCCTGTTCCCATAATGACACCAAACACCGAAGGATATCCTATGCCTGCACCCATTATTGCTTCTGCGAGCGCAAAACAATTAGCATCATTTTCAATGACGATGTCGTGCACTAATTTATCTTCAAGAAGAGTTTGCATTGGCAAATCATTCAAACAAAGGGTATTGGAGTTTTTTAGTAGATGTGTTTTTTTTGAAATAGAACCAGGCGTACCTAAGCCGAGTGTATGCGATTTATTTTGTATTGACATAACTGCTTTCGAGTAGAGCGCATAAATTTGATCAAAGATATGTTTACTACCTAAATGCGCTTCAGTGAATAATCTTTCTCGAAAGATAATCTTGTCCTGACTATCTAATACAGCTACCTCAATCTTAGTACCACCTAAATCAATACCAATATGATAATTGGAGACCATTTAATTATTTTGAAAATGACGTCTGATATACCAGGCGATGAAGATCGCTGCACCAGCTGCAATCACATAATGAAATTCGTGAAAGTAAACTTTTAATGTGTTCCATTGCTCACCAAATACCATGCCAATATATGCGAGTGTCCAGCACCATATAAAGGAACCTAAAAACGTATAGATAATGAATTTTGTCATATTCATTCTTGCAATACCTGCAGGAAGTGCTATAAAAGTTCTCACTGCAGGAAGGAGACGGCCTATAAAAATAATGATCTCACCATAATTTTTAAACCAATCATCCGCCATCTTTAAATCTTTTTTAGAGATAAGTACGAAGCGACCATATTTTTCAGTAAGATTTCTTCCGCCTGTTTTACCAATATAATAAGCAGGTATAGAGCCCAATACACATCCTAGTGCACCCATAAAAGCGACGATCCAAAGTACCATCTCGCTTTTAAAAACAAGGTACCCCGCAAAAGGCATAATAATTTCTGAGGGCAATGGAATACAAGCTGACTCGATGGCCATCAATAGGACGATGCCCCCATATCCCATACTGGATATGACGCTCATAATCCAAACAGCCAATAATCCGATTAATTTCTCTAGCATTACTTAATAGCCTAATTAGTGTTGATATTGAATTCTATCGTATGTTACATAAACCTTTAATGAATCCCGTAATCTTTAATATAATGAATTATCGAATTCTAAAAAAACATATATGAAACAGATGACAGTTTTATTTCTATTTGCCTTACTCTCAAGTTGCAGCATGATGACTTATACAAATCAGAGTAAACTATCGAATACAAGTCAAACTTATATTATCAACTGTGCCTTTTGGGATGCTTGTTATGCAAAAGCAGAGAAGTTATGTTCAAAGGATTATACTCTTGTGGATAAATCAACAAGCCTGCCTTACAGTTTAGAAATTTCATGTAAGTAACTTTTAGTTATTAAACGATCAAATCTATTATGCATGGCATGCATAATTTCTAAAGAGAGTTCAATGCAAATACAATTTTTAGGTGCAGCGGGTGAAGTTACAGGATCCAAGTATTTAATCCATACCAGCCTTGAAGAGTCATCATGTAAATTCTTGGTAGATTACGGCATGTTTCAAGGTGCGCGTGAAGCTGATGAAAAAAATCAAAAACTATTACCGCTGCATCCAGAAGAAATTTCTTTTCTAGTTCTTACGCATGCACATATAGATCATTGTGGACTCATTCCAAGGTTATGTGCTGAAGGATTCAAAGGGCCAATCTACTGTACGACTTCGACTGCAAAATTACTTGAAATTATGTTGCTTGATAGCGCACACATTCAAGTGTCTGATTTCGAGCGGGCGGAGAGAAAAAATAAATTGGGCAAATGGCGAGGTAATATGCCTATTCTTTTATACGACATCAAGCAGGCAATCGAATCATTAAATCAAGTCAAAGCGATTCCTTATGCTAAGCAGTTTTCACCTACCCCTGGTATTGCAGTGACATTTGAAGAAGCAGGACATATTTTAGGCTCTTCTATTGCAGTTATCGATGTTAAAGAAAAAAATGAAACTTCAAAGCGCTTAGTTTTTTCAGGCGACTTAGGGATGTTTGAAAAACCTATTTTTCGTCAGCCTTCATTGATTGAATCCGCAGATGTATTAATAGTTGAATCCACTTATGGAGATCGAGTTCATCGAAGCATCAAAGAAACAGAAAATGAGTTAGTCGATATTGTCACGCAGACATTAGAAAGAGGTGGAAA
>DATCVG010000107.1:0-10407 GCA_036567085.1 Candidatus Methylopumilus sp. | reverse complement strand
CATTAAAACAGTTCAAACATTACTAGATCATGGTGCCGATCCAAATATTACAGACAAATATAAATGTAGCCCTCTAATGTATGCTGCCAGAGAAGGCAATACAGATGCAGTAGCTCTCTTTATAAAACGTGGCGTAAAAGTTGATTATGAAGACCAATTTAGTTGGAGAGCACTGACATGGGCTACTAAAAAGAATCGCTTACCTGTCGCCAAGATCCTCATAGAAAACGGCGCTAATATTGATCGTAAAGATTCTGATGGCACACCTATTCTTCATTACGCTGTAGCAAATAAATCTAAAGAAATGATTCAGCTTTTCATTGACGCAAAAGTAAATTTAAAAGCAAAGGATCGTTATGGATTAACGGCTCTTGTATATGCGCTTAAAGCTAAAAACACTGAAATTGTTGATCTAATTAAAAATGCAGGTGGTGGTTACTAAAAATCATGAAAATAGCGCTAGCGCAAATAAATTCATTTGTTGGTGATATAGAAAAAAATAGTAACCTTATTATTAAGCGCGCCAAAGAAGCTTTTAATAAAGGAGCTGAACTATTTATTACTCCTGAGCTTTCTATATGCGGCTACCCGCCTGAAGATCTGGTTTTAAGAGAAGATTTTCTTGATGCATGCACAAAAGCATTAAAAAAAATTGCTAAAGCATTGCCTTTCATAAAGGTTATCGTAGGGCACCCATTAAAAAAAGATAGCAAAATATATAATTCAGCCTCTTTACTTTTTAATGGAAAAATTCAAGGTACCTATTCCAAACAAACACTGCCAAATTATGGTGTATTTGACGAAAATAGATATTTTAAATCAGGTAAAAAAGAATTTATTTTTACACATAAAACTTCAAAAATTGGTCTTCTAATATGTGAAGATGCCTGGAGTTTTTTACCCAGCAAATTACTCAAAAAAAAATCAGTTGATGGCATTATTGTAATTAATGCTTCTCCTTATGAAATAGAAAAATCTAATGCCCGAATAAAAGTTATCTCTAAATTAGCGAGAGAAACTAAATCCACTGTGATCTATCTCAACGCAATTGGAGGCCAAGATGAGCTGATATTTGATGGTGGCTCTTTTGTTATCAATAAAGAAGCAAAACTTTTACATCAATCATCCTTCTTTAAGGAAGAAACAGCAATTATTGATTTTTTTTCAAAAACAATTATTAAATTTAATAGACATAAAATCTCTTATCATAAGGAGGCACATCTATATGAAGCGCTTAAATTAGCACTCAAAGATTATGTAGTTAAAAATAATTTTAAAAAGATATTTATAGGCTTATCCGGTGGTATTGATTCTGCTCTAGTTTTAGCTTTGGCAAGTGACACATTTGATAAGAAAAATATTACTGCTGTTATGATGCCCTCAGAATTTACTGCAAAATTAAGTATTACAGAGTCTCGAAGAATGATTCAAAATACTGGGGTGAATTACAAGGAAATAGATATTCAATCTATTTTTAAACTTTTCAGAAAAACATTGTCAAGTGAATTTAAAAATAAACCTTTTGATACTACCGAAGAAAATTTACAGGCTCGGATAAGAGCCGTTTTATTAATGGCGCTATCTAATAAATTTAATGGAATTGTAATATCAACAAGTAACAAAAGTGAAACTGCTGTTGGTTATTCAACCCTATATGGCGATATGGTGGGAGGTTTTGCCCTTCTTAAAGATGTGCCAAAAACGTGGGTTTATAAATTAGCAAATTATAGAAATTCAATATCAACTATCATTCCAAATGAAATAATTAAGAGGCCGCCAACAGCTGAACTTAGGCTTAATCAGTTAGATCAGAATAGTCTGCCTAAATATGAAATTCTTGATAAGATAATTGAGCTTTATATTGAAAAAGATTTGTCTATAGGCTCTATTATAAAAAAAGGTTTTTCTAGTAAAAATGTAAATCACGTTGTAAAGTTAATTAATGATAACGAATTCAAAAGAGCTCAAAGCCCAATAGGTCCAAAAATTACCCAAAGGGCTTTTGGCAAAGATAGAAGATACCCCATTACCTTTAAACATTAATGCATACAAAGAGGGAAAATAGATGAAAAAAATTGAAGCAGTAATTAAGCCATTTAAATTAGATGAAGTGAGAGAAGCCCTTTCTGAAATTGGTATTAATGGAATCACGGCTACTGAAGTTAAAGGCTTTGGAAGACAAAAAGGACATACTGAACTTTATAGGGGGGCAGAATATGTAATTGATTTTTTGCCTAAAATCAAATTAGATATTATCGTTTCAGACAAAATGGTTAAAAAAGTGATTGAAGCAATATCAACTGCCGCACATACAGGCAAAATTGGTGATGGTAAAATTTTTGTCAGTAATATCGAGGAAGTGGTACGAATTAGAACGGGCGAAACAGGTGAATCTGCTATTTAATTAGAAGTAACTTTCTTACTTTTTCTAAGTCCTCAAGTGTATCAACACCTATCATTGGAATGTCAATTGATGCCACAACACCAATTTTGTACCCTGCATAGAGAATTCTAAGTTGTTCTAACTTTTCAATACCTTCTAATTCAGTCTGCCCTATACCCTTATAGCCTTTTAAAAACTTGACTCGGTAAGCATAAATACCAATATGTTTATAGAAACCTTGCTTTCCTATGATCTTTTGAGCAAATTCATCTCTCGGAAAAGGAATGGGTGCTCTACTAAAATATAATGCTTGAAAATTTTTATCTAGTACGACTTTGACGTTATTTGGATCAATAAAATCATTGTAATCTGAGATGGAATGGCACGCCGTAGAGACAAAAATGTCTTTTTTATTTTCCAAATATTCAGCAACCTGATTAATTAATAAAGGATTGATGAGAGGTTCATCGCCTTGCACATTCACAATAATCTCATCATCTGACCAATCCATTAAATTCACGACCTCTACTACACGGTCAGTACCAGATTTATGATTGACATTAGTCATGATTGCTTTGTAACCAAAATTTTCAACAACATCAAAAATCTTTTGGTCGTCAGTTGCAACTACGACCTCATTAGACTTGCTTTTTAATGATTGCTGCACAACATGAATGACCATTGGGATGCCACCGATATCCAAAAGAGGTTTTCCCTCTAAACGACTACTTTGATATCTTGCTGGAATAACAATTTTAAAAGTCATGAATAATCTTCATTATCTTTAAGCATCCTCGCTTCACTCTCTAATAAAATAGGAATACCATCTCTAATAGGGTAAGCAAGCTTGGCAGATTTTGATATGAGCTCATTCTGATCTTTTTTATAAATTAATGGTCCCTTGGTTACTGGGCAAACTAAGATTTTTAGTAGATTTTTATCCATGGCTTATATGCTTCAACTTTTTTAAAATAACGTCGATAAACTTCGAATTTATTTCGGCAGAAACTGGCAAATACCAAAAATTATCTTGAGCAAACTTCTCGCATTTCACAGCATCTTTCTCAGTCATTATAATATTCTTATCATTCATAGTTTTAAAATCTTTTTTTGCAAATCGATAATGATCTTTATAGGCGGAACTATCAAACACTAAACCAAGCGATTTAAGATCATTAAAAAATAGATCTGGATTCCCTATACCAGCTATGGCATGAATATTCTTTAAGCGAATCTTATTTAATGAAATCTCTTGATTAGTCTTTAGATTTATTAAAACCTCTCTTTTATATTTCATCAGGTAACTGTCATCTACCACTTTTTTGTGATTACATACAATGATATCTACATCATTTAATTTAGATATAGACTCTCTTAGCGGTCCTGCTGGCAATAGATATCCATTTCCAAATTTTCTAGTACCATCAATTACTATTACTTCTATATCGCGCATTAAACGATAATGCTGAATGCCATCATCAGATAAAATGACATCTATTTTTTTATACTTTTTTATAAGTGCTTTTGCAGCGATCACTCTGTCTTTTGAAACAAAAACTGGCAAACGGGTCCGCTTTTTAATCAAAATAGGCTCGTCCCCTACTTCATCTGTATTACTTTTTGGATTAACTTCAACAGCACTTATTACTTTGGAGCCATATCCTCTGCTTACTATACCGGGATGATATCCATTTTTTTTCAATTCATTTGCAAGATGAATAACTAAAGGGGTTTTGCCTGTCCCACCCAAGGTAATGTTTCCTACAATAACTACAGGGACTTTTAATTTATAAGATTTTAGAAAATTAAATTGGTAAAGATATTTTCTAGCATAAGATATTAAAAAAAATATTGCTGATAAAGGAAGAAGCAATAATGAAGCTGGGCTTTTTGAGTAATGTATTTTAGAGAGGACTTCTTCGTGCGGAATCAAAATATTACTTTAACCCTTTTTTATAGAGGACTGAATAATGCTTACAGCGCCTAATCAATTCTTTGTGAGTCCCGATATCAATGACTCTTGATTTTTCAATCACAATAATTCGATCAGCATTTAAAATTGTAGAGAGTCTATGAGCAATAACTATAGTTGTTCTATTTTTCATTAAATTGTCTAAGGCAGACTGAACATATTTTTCAGAATGAGAATCTAATGCTGATGTAGCCTCATCGAGGAGCAATATAGGTGCATTTTTTAAAATTGCACGAGCTATTGCAATTCTTTGACGCTGTCCCCCTGACAATCTTACCCCTCTATCGCCAATTTCATGGTCTAATTGATTTTCAAGTGGCTCAATGAACTCCCAAGCGTTAGCTGCTATAGCAGCTTTTTTTACCTCTTCTTTATTTGCCGATCTATCTATGGCACCGTAAGCTATATTATTCATAATAGTATCGTTAAATAAAATTGTATCTTGACTTACCAGGGAATACTGATTTCGCAAACTTCTTAGCTTGAGATCCTTAATATTAATACCGTCTAATAATATTTGACCCTGCTCAAATTCATAAAATCTTGGCAATAAATTAATTAGCGTTGTTTTCCCTCCGCCTGATTTACCAACAAGCGCTACTTTTTCCCCAGGCTTAATATTAAAACTAATGCTTTCAAGAATATTATGTTTGCTATTTTGATACCTGAAGGTTAAATTAGATACTTTTATATATCCTCTTGCCCGCTTGATAGATTTTGAACCGCGATCAGTCTCGGCAGGCTCATCCATCAATCCAAATACACTTCTTGCCGCTGCTATGGCAATTTGAACTTTATCATTTATTGAAGTTAAGCTCTTAATCGGAGCAATAATCATTAGTAAAGCACCAAAAAACGCTGCAAATTGGCCTGCGGAAAATTTACCAAATGAATAGAAAGCAATGCCAGATAATGCAACACCCGCTAAAATTTCAACAGTGAAGGAATTTAATGCAGTTATTCTTACAAGTTTAGTTTGTGCTTTTCTTATTTTTTCAGAAATCTTAGTGAACCGATTAATTTCATATTGATTTGAGCCAAAAATTTTAACAATTCTTTGGCCTGAGATAGCCTCATCAGAAGACATTGTGAGTTCGCCCATGGCTTGCTGAGAGACAGTCCCAGCATTTCTTAATCTAGGTGACATTATCTTTAAATAGTAAGTAAGTAATGGGGCCAGTAAAAAAAATACCAAGGTAAGTCTCCAATCTAAATAAAGCATATATGAGACAATCCCAATAAAACTTATTCCGTCTTTAATAAAATTAAAGCCAATATCTGTAATGACGTTTGAAAGTTGCTGAACATCATTGTTAATTTTAGAAACAATGTGGCTAGAAGAGTTTTTATCAAAAAAATTAACTGGCAACATCATAATTTTCTTAAAAAGATCGCATCTAATGCTTTCAACAGTTCTCATTGAAATTGATTTCATAAAATAACTTGAAAATAATCCTGACAATGCTCTTGTAACCATTACTAAAAGTAAAAGAAACGCCAAAGAGACTTGCCTATGTCCAACATCAGATCCAAATCCGTGATCAGTAATCTTTTTTATAATGACCAGAAATGCTGTATTTGTTAAAGACAAAACAACTAGCGATACAAGACTTAAGGATAAAATAAACTTATGTTGCCAAGTATATTTGAACAGCCTTTTATAAAGATACTTAAGGTTAATTGATTGTGGTGAAGTTATTTTTTTAATATTTTTTGCCATTAGGCCAAGAAAAAACTAATCTTCTCTAAAGTCTAATTAATTTTTGTAGAAAATGTAATATGAGTTAAACCAGCTTGCCTTGATGCTTCCATAACGTTAATTACTGATTGGTGCTCGCATTTTGCATCTGCATTAATGATCACAGGAATTTCTTTCTCACCTTTAGCCGAATTTTTTAAGGCTGCAATAATAGACTCAAGGCTCTTATTTGAAAGTTGTGTTTCATTGACCGAATAAACACCATCCGCAGTAATTGATACGTTAATAACATTAGGCTTTTTATCTGGACTATTAGCTTCAGCGGTCGGAAGATTAATTTTTAATTCGCTAAATCTAGAAAAGGTTGTACTCACGACAAGGAAAATAATAATAACCAATAATACGTCGATTAAAGGAACCAAGTTTAATTCCATCTCTTCGTGCTTTTTTCCTCGTTGAAAATTCATATATAATCCTAATTATTTATTTACGAACACCCATAGATTCAGTCAGCTTAAGCGCTTGTTGCTCCATATCAAAAATTAAATCATCTACTTTAGATCTAAAAAAGCGATAAAAAATCATTGCAGGAACTGCTACAATAATACCTGCGGCTGTATTATACAAAGCAACAGAAATACCTCTTGCAAATACAGCTACGTCATGACCGCTGTTTGTAAATGAGCTAAATAGATCAACCATACCTATGACTGTTCCCAAAAGTCCTAAAAGAGGAGCCACTGCTGCAATTGTGCCCAATGTTGGCAGGTACTTTTCAAGCTTGAAGTTCACTGCTCTACCTGACTCTTCTATAGCCTCTTTGACATGAGCTGCGGATGTATTTGAATTAAGAAGGGCACTTGCAAAAATTTCACCTAAAAGAGAGTGCTCTCTGATTTTTGCAATCACATCTTTCTTTATTGAGCCTTGATTCAACAACTTCTGAAGCTCAGGAAGAAGATCGCTTGGGGCAACTACTTCAACTCTTAATGACCAAAAGCGCTCACCAATTATTGCTAGGGCAATAATTGATGCAAATATGAGCGGCCAAATAGGCCATCCTGCAGCTAAAATAATTTCCCACATATCTAGTTCTCCAAGTGTTTGATGAGTATTATTCTATCTTAATATTCAGTTAATTGTTTAAATCAACTTAATCTTAATATTCGATTAATTGCTTAAACCAATCTATATCTTTTTAAGTTTTCCCTGGGTTAATTTATATTGAAACTTTAATTTTGATGCAAGCTGATTATCATGTGTTACCAAGACTAGAGTTGAACGATTCTCTTTTGTTAAATCAAGTAATAAATCAAATACAAAATGCGCTGTTTTTCCATCTAAATTTCCTGTAGGTTCATCTGCAAGAATGCATTTTGGCTTAGTGATTAAAGACCTAGCGATTGCAACTCTCTGTCTTTCCCCTCCAGATAATTCATAAGGCTTATGAGTTAGTCTTTTGTTAAGTCCTATTTTTTTTAAAAGCGCTTCAGCTTCTTTAAAAGCAAGCTTGTATGAATATCTTCTAATTAATAATGGTATTGCGACATTTTCTATCGCATTAAAATCACTAAGCAAGTGATGAAATTGATACACAAAACCTAGATGCGCATTTCTCAAAACACCTAAATCATCCTGAGTTAAGGATGCAATATCCTGGTCTAAAATTTTAATCTGGCCAGACGAGACTTTTTCAAGCCCAGCCATAAGATGAAGGAGTGTACTTTTACCAGAGCCAGAGACTCCAACAATAGCTGAATGATCCCCTTCATTAATGTTTAGATTTAACTTATTAATAATTTCTTCATCTAGGCCAGGAAATGTCTTCGATAAATTTTTACAAGTTATAAGTAATTTTTTAGTCATGCTTTAACGCCTCAGCGGGTGAAGTGCTAGATGCTTTTATACTAGGGTAAATCGTTGCAAGAATAGTCAATAAAATAGAAATTGAAGTGATAGCGATAATATCAGTTAATAAAAGCTTAGAAGGCACTTCAGAAATATAATAAATGTCTTTAGATAAAAATTGGACATTAAATAAATGCTCCATAAAAGGAACAATTACTTGAATGTTAAGTGAGATAGCAATTCCAAAAAATGCACCAGCGAGAGTTCCAATAATGCCAATTAAAGAGCCCTGAATAATAAATATATACAAAATACTTTTTGGTTTTGCTCCGTATGTACGAAGAATTGCAATATCTGATCTTTTGTCAGTTACTGCCATTACCAAAGTCGATACAATATTAAATGCTGCAACAGCAATAATTAATGTGAGAATGATAAACATTACTCTCTTTTCCATCTTTACAGCTGAGAAAAAATTCGAATGCTTTTTTGTCCAGTCACTTATATAAAAAAGACCTGATTCCGAAAGTTTATTTGACAACCTCTGAGTTACTGCAGGCGCTAAAAAAAGATCATCAATTTTGACTCTAACTCCAGAAACAGTATCGTGCATTTGAAAGAATTTTTGAGCATCCTCTAGATTCATTAACGCCATTCCAGAGTCATATTCATACATTCCGATTTCAAAAATACCCACAACATTAAATTGTCGCATTCTAGGAAATGTGCCTGCAGGCGTATAAGAACCTTGCGGAATTAAAATATTAATTTTATCCCCAACGACAATGCCTAATTGCTTTGCAGCATCTATACCTAAAATAATATTAAATGTCCCCGCCTTTAAATCGGACAAATGGCCTACCTTAACTTTCTTTTCAAGGTCATCAACATTACCTTCTAGTTCTGATGAAATGCCACGAAGCATAATTCCTTGACTTCCATATTCACTAACCAACATACCCTGACCATCTATATAAGGTGCTGAACCCTTAACCTCAGAAACTCCTTGAAGCTTTTTTGTTACATCTTCCCAATGAGCTAATGTATTATTTGAGCTTGTAATTTCAATATGAGAAGCTACTCCTAAAATTCGTGTACGAAGTTCATCTTGAAAACCATTCATAACGGACATAATAATTATGAGCGACGACACTCCAAGGGCTATCCCAACCATACTTGTCGTTGAAATAAAAGATATGAAGCTATTTTTTTGCTTAAATTTTATATATCTATAAGCAATCCAAACTTCAAAAGGTATATATTTGTTAAGTAAGGGCATTTGTTTTATTTTATCAGGGTTATACATTCTAATCTGATAAAATCACCTTATGTTTACAGGCATTATTCAATCTGTTGGCTTAATAAAAAAAATTGAATCTTTAAAAAAAGATGTTCGCATTACTATTGCATACAAGCCAAGTCAAATGAAAGCAAGTAGTCTAGGTGATAGCATATGTATAAATGGTGTATGTCTTACCATCCAAAAAAAACAAAAAAATCAGTTTACATTTCATGTGTCGGAAGAAACATTAAATAGAACCATAACTTTTACCGAAAAATCTCTTGTAAATTTAGAGAGTGCACTTTTATTCAATGGAAAAGTGGGGGGTCATTTTGTAACAGGTCATATTGATGGGATAGGAAAAATTATAAGTATTAAAGTCACCAGTCAATGCTGGATTCTTGAAATAAAGCCCCCTAAAAAGCTACTTAAATTTATTGCCGAAAAAGGATCCATTGCAATAAATGGTGTAAGTCTTACGGTAAATTCAATTAATCAAGATAAATTCAAGATAAATATTATTCCCTATACTTTAAAAGAAACTAATTTAGGAGGCCTCACTCAAGGTAGTGAAGTTAATATTGAAATAGATTTAATTGCTAGATACCTCGAAAACATACTCAAAAGAAAATAAAAAATAAATGATCAGGCCGATAATTGAAATTATTGAAGATATCAAGCAAGGCAAAATGGTTATCCTTGTAGATGAAGAAAATAGAGAGAATGAGGGTGACCTTGTTCTTGCTGCAGAGTTTGCTAATGCAGACCATATAAATTTTATGTCTAAATTTGGACGCGGTCTTATTTGTCTTACGCTAACTGAAGAAAAGTGCAAGATGCTCGAATTACCCTTAATGGTCCAAGAAAATGAAACTCGCTTAGGGACTAATTTTACGGTATCTATTGAGGCAGCTGAGGGTGTCACTACAGGGATCTCAGCTAATGATAGAGCCACTACAATCAAAGCTGCTATCCATAAAAATGCCACTTCAAAAAGTATTGTAAGACCAGGTCATATATTTCCATTGATATCTAAGAAAGGTGGTGTGCTTGTGAGGGCTGGGCATACCGAAGCTGGATGCGATCTTGCTCATCTTGCAGGCTTAGAATCAGCATCAGTAATTTGCGAAATTCTTAATGAAGACGGAAATATGGCAAGACTTCCAGATTTAATTAAATTTTCTGAGCAGCATAATATTAAGATTGGAACGATTGCAGATCTC
>DATCVG010000106.1:0-1521 GCA_036567085.1 Candidatus Methylopumilus sp. | reverse complement strand
TGATTAAGGTGGTCATGATAGAAACATGAAGAAGCTATTTTTAAGCTTCTTCATGTTTTTTTAATTAAAGAGATGCAAGCGATGCGCGTAATGATTTCACCACGGTGTCGTAACGGTTAGGATCGGTATCTTTACCTGCGCCGAAAATAGCAGAGCCTGCCACAAAAGTATCGGCACCTGCTTTGGCAATTTCTGCAATATTATTAGCGTTCACGCCACCGTCGACTTCTAACCAAATTTGACGGCCTGTTTTTTCATAGTAAGCATCGATTTTTTGGCGTGCGATTTTAAGTTTATTGAGCGTTTCAGGAATAAATTTTTGACCACCAAATCCTGGGTTTACTGACATGAGTAAGACCATGTCAATTTTATCCATCACATGATCAAGATAATCGAGAGGGGTGGCTGGATTAAATACCAAACCCGATTTACAACCTGAATCACGCACTAATGAGAGACTTCGATCAATATGCTCTGAACCTTCAGGATGGAAGGTAATGATATTGGCACCCGCCTTTGCAAAGTCAGGAATAATTCGATCCACAGGCTTCACCATTAAATGCACATCAATGATGGCATCCGTCACAGGGCGAATTGCTTCGCACACTAAAGGGCCAATGGTTAGATTAGGTACGTAATGATTATCCATCACGTCGAAGTGAACGATATCAGTACCTGACTTAATCACATCATTAATTTCTTGGCCAAGTTTCGCGAAATTCGCTGAAAGAATACTGGGGGCAATTCTAAATGTTTTATCCATATTTCTAGTGATCCCAAATGAAAGTTGAGTGAGATATTGTAAAATAGCTATTTTAACTCTTAAATGACGTGAAGCTAAAGCGTCGGATTAAGAATATTCACATGCAGCTTTATACCGTAGGCATTAACCACACCACTGCCCCTATTGCGATTCGCGAAAAAGTCGCTTTTGATCCTGATCATTTAAGCCAAGCCTTACTTGGCCTTATGGAGCATAAAGTCAGTGAAGCTGCCATTTTATCGACCTGCAACCGCAGTGAAATCTACGCTAAAGCGCGAGACCCTCAAATCATCATCGATTGGCTTTGTAAATATCACGATATCAAATTAAAAACAGTTGAATCTCATCTTTACGTCTATGAAAACCAAGAAGTGATTCAACATGCTTTTCGTGTCGCTTCAGGCTTAGACAGCATGGTCTTAGGAGAGCCTCAAATTTTAGGCCAAATGAAGCAAGCCATTAAAACCGCTGAAAATACAGGTACTTTGGGTGTGCTTTTGAATAAACTCTTTCAAAAAACATTCTCTGTGGCTAAGGAAGTTAGAACCAAAACAGATATTGGTATGAGTTCTATTTCGATGGCAGCAGCTTCGATCAAGCTTGCCGAGCGTATTTTTGGGGACTTAAAAACTTCACAAGTGCTTTTTATTGGTGCAGGCGAAATGATTGAGCTTTGCGCTGAACATATTAAAAATAAAAAGCCTAAATCTATCACCGTCGCGAATCGCTCGCTTGATCGCGGTTTGGCTTTAGCTAAA
>DATCVG010000105.1:0-8985 GCA_036567085.1 Candidatus Methylopumilus sp. | reverse complement strand
TTGATAGATCCTGCGATGAGTGAAATATTTTATGAGGGTTGGTTGGTAAAGCTTAAGGCTGAACAAAGCTACATTCAACTTAATCCAAAAACTTATAATTAAAATTTAAATAAATTCATTTAAATTTTCTAACAGCGCCTGTCACGACACCCCATATTTGAAATTGCACACCGTCTAAAACTTCGATAGGACTGAACGCTTCGTTTGCTGGTAGCAAGCGTGGGGAGCCATTTTTATTTTTAGCTAAGGTCTTCACTGTAAATTCACCGTCTAATGAAGCTAATACGATGTCGCCAATAGAGGCTTCTTGAGATCGATCCACAATCACAACATCATTATCATGAATACCAGCGTTATCCATTGAATTTCCTTTAATGCGCACAAAAAACGTTGTATCAGCTTCACGAATAAGATAATCATTAAGATCCATTCTTTTCTCGACATGATCATCTGCTTGAGAAGGAAATCCTGCAGGTACCTTGTGTTCAAATAGAGGAATCTTAGTTTTTTTTATTGCCTCGCTTACCAAATTAATAGATACCACATTAGAAATTTCTTGAATCTTCCTTTTAGCATAAGCCTCAAGAATGTTTGATATCACAGCGGTTTGACTTTCTGGCACTCTCACTAGTGTTGTCTTTTCGCCAAATTTTCCAGTGCCTGATTTACGTCCAGCACCTGGTCTTTTACCGCCTCGAATAGGAACAATTTTTTTCATTTGAATATTGTAACAAGAATCAAATGAAAAGATACCTTTATTTTAAATTTAACGAATATCGACAGAACCCTTATCCAATGTGAAAAAAATTGCATATGACTGTTGACAAGGCTTAAAAATCAATGCAAAGTACGCCTAGACCTTCTATGACGCTGTCATTTCAATGGTCTTACATATCTTAATTTACATTTGGAGGAATTATGAATAAAGGCGAACTAATCGAAGCAGTTGCAAAAGCAGCAGGTTCAACAAAAGCAGACGCTGGTCGTGCGATTGATGCAACACTTGCAGCTATCACTAAAGCTCTTAAAAAAGGTGATGTTGTCACACTTATCGGCTTTGGTACTTTTAAAGTTTCAAAACGCGCTGCACGAGTTGGTCGTAACCCACAAACTGGTAAAGAACTTAAAATACCAGCACGTAAGGCTCCAACATTCAAAGCAGGTGCTGCTCTTAAATCAGCAGTTAACTAAGCTTAGAATTAGTTATTCATACAAAAGCGCTTGGGGGTTGAACCCTAAGCGCTTTTTTTATGTTTTAAAATAAAGCACCGTGCCCTACTACATAAAAGAAAACAAGATTGAATTACTTAAAAATGGCAAAGATTATTTTGCCTCTGTGATTCATTCCATTAGACAAGCTCGGCACAATATTTTTGTAGAAGCTTATATTTTCAGTCATGATATGACGGGTATAAAAATTTTAGCTGCACTTAAAGAAGCGGCTAAAAGAAATGTTGAGGTTTATTTATTACTTGATGGATTTGGAAGTCGCGATCTTTCTCAAAAAGCAATAGATGAAATCAAGGCGTCTCAAATTCATTTTCTTTTTTACCACCCTAAAATCTCACCTTATCAAATGAAGCGCATTTCGTTGAGACGACTTCACAGAAAAATGTTTTTGATTGATCATAAGATCGCTTACGTCGGCGGTATTAATATTATTGATGATATGAATGTTCCCAATGGTAAAGCGCCACGTATCGACTATGCTGCTAAATTACAAGGGCCTGCCGTTTACTCTATCAGTCAAAGCATGGTTAAGCTTTGGAAAAGAGTCTCATGGTCCCATTTAGAAAAATCTTACGTCCCAAAACATATACATAAAAATATAATGTCATATCCCAATGGTACAAGGCTTAATTTTATAGAGCGCGATAATTTTCGGCATAGACAAGACATTGAAAAAGCATACTTACATGCCATTCAAAATGCTAAAAATGAAATACTGATTGCAAATGCCTATTTTATTCCAGGGAAAAAATTTGAAAGGGCTTTAATTGAAGCCGCCAGAAGAGGTGTGTCAGTGACTCTTCTTCTAAAAGGTGAAATGGATTATTTTTTATCTAATGCCACGCGCGCTTTCTATGGAAAATTTTTAAAAGAAGGCATTTCCATTTTTGAATACACAAGAAGTTTTATGCACAGTAAAGTAGCCGTGATTGATGAAACTTGGTCAACTGTAGGCTCATCAAACATTGATCCTTTTAGCCTTCTTTTGGCTCGAGAAGCTAATATTGTGGTCTTTGATAAATCTTTTGCATCTCAGCTTAAAAGAAACATCAAAGAAGATATTCGATTTGGCGGTACTGAGATTCTTTTAAAGAATTGGGACAAAGCACATTTACTCAAAAGATTTAAAGCGCGTATGGCTTATTTATTCATTCGATTAAGCTTAGGTATTGCAAATATTTAAGGCATGCCACAATCACGGCATTTACCTTTCACTGTTGAAAAACCTTTCACTGTTGAAAGGCCTTTGACACCAGTAAAAATCGCACCATCGACATTCGCATCGGTTAAATCTGCATTCGTCAAATCAGCGCCTGTTAAATCGGCTTGGATTAAATCAGCGCGATACATATTCGTATTTCTTAAATTAGCCTCTCTTAAATCGCCAAATGTAAAACTCGCAATATTTAAGTCAGCCCCCTCAAAATTCGCTTTGTAAAATTTACCACCGACTGAATCAAATTTCATTTGTCCCATAGGTTGATTGCCAACATCCAAACCGAATTGGCCATATTTAATTGTAGCTCCTGACATATTGACTGCGCCTAATGTGCCAATCACACGAGCACGCGTTAAATTGGCGCCTTTAAAATTAGTTTCACCAAAAATGGCTTGAAAGATTATGGCCTCCGTTAAATTAGCCCCTGAAAAATTAGCTTTTTCAAGGCGCGCTAAATTCAAATAAGCTCTTTGCATATTGCTATTGGATAAATTAGCACCAATGAGATTCGCACCAAAGACACTTGTATTGACCATTTTACAATGGCTTAAATCTAAACCATTCAAATCTAAATAACCTAAGTCTTTACTTGAGAAATCACAATCAGGACTTTTGATCTCTTTTAATAAGTCTTCTTGTGATATTTTCTGACGGTCAACTTCTTTATTTTTTTCGTAGAATACAGCAGCTTTTTTGATAAACTCATCAGGTGTTTTTAAGAAGATTTCTTTGCTGACTTCGCTACCAAAACAATATTCTTTGCCTTTGTATATTGAATTCACCGAACAGTCTGTTTTAAGAAAATGCCCTTCGGAAAGACTTATAAGACAATAGTTACCAAATTCGCCGGCATAGGCAAGATGGGCTATAAAAAGTAAAAATAAAATCCAATATCTTTTTAATAGCATATCAATACATCCTAAAGATTTTGTTTTATTATAAACCTTTATTGTTTCATATTTTTTTATGTCTCCAATTAAATATACGGTTCTCATCACTGGTGCAAATAGGGGTTTAGGCCTTGAATTTGTCAAACAATACGCTTTAGATGGTTATCAAGTCATCGCATGTACTAGAATGATAAATAAAAAAGATGAACTTCATCAGCTTCAAGAAAACTTTAAAGCTATTTCAATTCACAAACTTAATGTAGCCAATTTTTCATCCATTGATCTGTTTGCAAAATCATTCAAAAAATCCATCGACATCCTTATTAATAATGCAGGCATTTATCCAGACAGCTCAATCGATCATATTGATTATAAAATCTGGCTTGACGCTTTTAAAATTAATACGCTTGCTGCATTTAAAATGACAAAAGCATTGCTACCTCATCTTAAAAAAGGTCAATTAAAAAAGATTGCATCCCTCACAAGCAAGATGGGAAGTATTGATGATAATTCAGGTGGCGGGGAATATCTTTATCGATCAAGTAAAACAGCTTTGAATATGGTTATGAAAAGCTTATCTATTGATTTAAAGCCATATGATTTATCAGTCATTACGCTTCATCCTGGATGGGTCAGAACAGATATGGGAGGTCCTAATGGACTGATTGATGCAGATGAAAGTGTTACTGGTATGAAACGTCAAATTGATAAACTTTCCATAAAAACTTCGGGTCAATTTATTGCTTATGATGGCAAAAAAATTCCTTGGTAACCAAAACGCTCTCACATTATCAACTTAAAGCATCTGTCTCATTTTTATCTAGACTTGATAAAGATTGGGAAGGCTTAATAAAAAAAGTAGGCGCTTGTCATTTAAAACTATCCTCTGAGCTATCTCCTTACGAGTCACTATTAAAAACAATTGCGTATCAGCAATTAAATATTAAAGCGGCTGAAAATATATTTCAAAGATTCTTAGCTCAATTTAATGGCCGTTTTCCTCAAGCACACGAACTTCTTGAAGCAGACTCATCACTTATTCGTGAAAGTGGTTTTTCTCAAACAAAAATAGAAACTTTATACCGGATAGCTGAAGCTGCTATTAATAAAATTATTCCAGAGGAAAATGAAATTATTCATTTAAGTGATAATGAAATTATTAAAAGGCTAAGCTCAATAAAAGGTGTAGGTATTTGGACAGCACAGATGATACTTATATTTAATCTTGGTAGATTAGATATTCTTCCTACGCATGATCTTGGTGTTCAAAAAGGGTATCAAGCTTTAAAAAAATTAGGCACTTTACCAAAGCCTAGAGAGCTATTGTTGATCGGTGAAATATGGAAACCTTATCGGACCATTGCGACTTGGTATCTATGGCGTTCAAATCAATGTTAAATTCAAGTATTAAGAGAGATTCACGTATATTATTTATCTATTCTGAAATTAGGGTCTTATTAATAATTAGCACTATTTAATTAGCCATATATAGAATTTGAATGCCTCATAAAAAAACCACTTAAAATACTAAGTGGTTTTTTAAAATTCAAAAAAATTTTAATCTCGGTCTAGATTATCTTCTATGACTTGACCAGTTTCGGCATCACATTCAATCTCCCAATATTTGCCATCAGATCCTTGAATGTCAATATCAAATATAGGCTTACCATCTTCTTTTTCCATTTCAATCTCAACAATAGCACCCGGATGTTTATTTAAAGCAGTTTTCATACATCCTGTCATCATTTGGTTATGTTTTTCTATATCACTTATAATCGGTCTGTCATCATGTTTGTAGGTTTTACCAAAAAATAAAACTGCACCTACCAATACCGCAACAAGAATGGCTGCTACTATAGCTAAATACTTTTTCAAAATTTTCTCCTTCGTTAAATATTAGTAACAAATCAAAGACTAAATTAAAATTTAACAAGCTTCAAATTAAAGCGCTTTGACATAAATAAATCATTTGCCAATAAATTGCTTACCTTGAGTATCTACTGCTAAAACTTGAAGATTACCCTTAATTTTAGGGGCGTCAAAAACAAAGAAAGGATTCTCAGCGGTACTTCCTCCACCAAACTCAGCACTCCAAATTTCTTTTTCTTGATCTTTAACTACAACACTTGATAAATGCCACTCAGGCAAAATGAAAAGTCCTGTGTAATTACTTAAATTGGCTTGAAAACCATTATGCTGCGGATGTTTAATGAACACAGAGGCTCTTGTATCAGTATGTAATACTTTCATAGTGCCTATTTCTTTTAAAACAGAGTCAGCATCATAAGTAACCCCTGCTGAACAACCACCTGCAGAGCGAATCGCTACTTGATTATAAAAAAACTTGCCTTCTTCATCTTCTGCTATCACATCTACATAACTATCTTGTTCCATACGAATATGTGTTTCAAATGTAAATGGAGCCACCTTAGGATACATAGTCAATGCAAGAGATCCAATGCCAGGCAATTGATGTGGATTACCCTCTACTACTACTGAAATATTTTTATATTTTTTATTGGCTGTAAATTTAAATGGGACTTGTGTGCCATCAAGCGCTCTTTTCGCTACATCAAATGTAATGTCATCTGTTTTAGTTAAGACTTTACCTTTAAAGTACTTATCGACCACCCCATCTAAAAGATTTGGCGTTTCAGCAGAAACTCCCAAAGCAAAAAAACTAGATACTAAAAAAATTGAAACCAATAGAATTATTTTTTTCATCATGCTACTCCCTTTATTCTTAAGTACTTTACAGTTTTTATCATGCGCCGAAACGCTTAAAAATACAAGAAAACTAGTCTTATTTTGATCGGTATCCAGGTTTAATTAATTTAAGATGTATATCGCTAATGACCTTCTCTTTAAAGCCTCCTTCACAATAGGATAAGTAAAAATGCCACATGCGAATAAAAGCATCATCAAATCCTAGGGCTTTAACCTGCTTGAGGTTTTTAAAGAAACCTTCTCTCCACAATGCAAGCGTTTTTGCATAATGTTCGCCAATATCCTGAATGCTGTAGATTTTTAAATCAGATGATTTGGAAATGCTATTTTGTAATGCTGTAATAGAAGGAATACAGCTACCAGGGAATATATATCGCTGAATAAAATCAACTGAGCGCTTCGATTTTTCGTAACGTTGATCTGCAATGGTAATAGTTTGAATAAATGCGAGCCCATGTGGCTTTAATAATTGGCTACAGACATTAAAATAGATATCGTAATATTGATAACCTACAGCTTCTAACATTTCAATAGACACTAATTTGTCATACTGTCCTTTTAAATGCCGATAATCTGAAAATAAGACCCTAATCTTATGTGACAACTTTAAATCCTTAATTTTTTGTTTTACGAACTTATATTGTTCTTTTGAAATAGTTGTTGTGGTGACCTTACATCCGAAATTTTGCGCAGCGTAAATTGCAAACCCTCCCCAGCCAGAACCAATTTCAATGATATGGTCTTGAGAAGTAAGTTCTAATCCTTTGCAAATAGTCTCTAATTTATTGATAGATCCCTTATAGAGTGAATCATGAGGGCTTCTAAAAACTGCAGATGAATACATCATGGTTGAATCTAAAAATAATGAAAAAAAGTCATTCCCCAAATCGTAATGCTTGGAAATATTGACCTGACTTCCTTTGACTGAATTTTGATTTAGATAATGGAGAAATTTGAGGAGTGGCTTTAAAAAAAGATTAAATACGCCTTCTAATCGATCCATCGTATTTTGATTGATAGCCATGATACGAATTAGCTTTGTTAAATCGCTGACAGTCCAAAACTTTTGCATGAATGCTTCACTTACACCAATCGAACCACCAAAAGCCAAGGCCCCATAAAATCTTGGATCATGAATTGTTAATGTGACATTTAATGTACCTTTTTTTCCAAATGAAAATTTTTCAGGTCCTTCGATAATAGCAATATGACCTATTTTAATTTTTCTTAATTGATTAAAAATAAGTGCTCTAGCAAGTCGGTGTAAAATATTTTTCATAAGATATTAAGGGTGAGAAAAAAAAGGGATGCGTTTAAATTTTAAACATAAAGCATTCCAATAAATAGCCATAATGGTTTTAAACGTCTCTGGTGGAAAGCTTAAGAGCAAATAATTAAGCGATTGATTATTTAAAGGTTTTCTATAAAGCCTCATTGATGCATTAAAAATAAACTCTTTTTTATGTATATTATTCATAGATACTATAATTTCTTGTCCCGGCTCATTAAATGACCATTCATACCGAATATTCATAGGCATAAAAGGTGATACATGAAAATTTTTTTGGAACTCAAAGTATTTCATTGGTTGCTCTAATCCCCTGCAATCATGCACATAAGCGTAATTTTCATTCCATGGTGTATTAGTAATATGCGATACAATGACTTCTAATTTATTTTTTAAATTAAAACAATAATAAAAACTCACAGGATTAAAACAATAGCCAAAGTATCGAGGGCTAGTTAAAACAAATATTTTTCCATAATGTTTAAAATGAAGCTTTTTTTTAATTTCATCTTGTATTGATTTTTTTAAGCTATTTTTTGAATGACCAAAATAATCTGATCTTAAAAAACACCCCAAATTAAAACGGTTATAACTCCAAAATAGTTTATTTGAAAATGTTTTCACTAAATCATCAAGATCAAGATATAACATATGAACGCGATATTGAAATGCATGCTTACTCGGTTTTACCCTTGTGTGATTTAAAATCCCTTCGTAGATTGCTTGCATTAGTGAAATCTATGCAAAGTATTGAATTGTTGAATGGCGTCAAGCGCACTTTTAACCCCATCTTCATGAAAGCCGTTGCCCCAATATGCTCCAGCAAATGAAGTTCGATTCACCCCTGAAACTAAATGGTACCTAGATTGCGCCTCAATACTTCGTAAACTATATTGTGGATGAGCATAAGAAAGTGTTTTAATAATTTTCTTTTTGTTGATTTTTTGCAATGGGTTTAATGTCACTAAAAGAGGTACTTTCGTTTTTAAATTCTGTAATATATTCATATTATAAGTTAGAGATGCTGGCGAGTTGGCGTTATCATCAATGTGATAATTCCATGCTGCCCAAGCAAGCTTTCTTTTGGGCATAAAGTGATCATCATAATGCAAGATCACTTCATTATCTGTATATGGAATCGCTTTTAAAATATTTTTTTCATGGAAGCTAGGACTTTTGATTAATTTCAAAGCTTCATCACTATGGCAAGCAAAAAATACCCAGTCAAATTTTTCTATGCGATCTTTATGATGAATAGCAATATGATCTTTTTTTCTTTCTACATATTTTATGTTCTGATTGATTTTGATTTTTTTTCTAAAAGGTTCGATCATTTTATTAACATAGTTAATTGAGCCCCCAGAGATTGTTAACCATTGCGGTCTATCATTGATATTTAACATGCCATGATTATTAAAAAATTGTATAAAAAATTTAGCAGGAAATTGCATCATCGTTTTAATATTTGATGACCAAATTGCTGAGCCCATCGGTAAAATGTAATATTTCTTAAAAAAATCCGAGTAGCCTTCTCGTTTCAGATAATCACCTAAACTAATCTCTTCATTACTACTTAATAAGATGATTGAAGACTTATTAAATCGAAGAATCTCTCTAATCATTTTATAAAA
>DATCVG010000104.1:0-3210 GCA_036567085.1 Candidatus Methylopumilus sp. | reverse complement strand
TATAAGATTGAATTAATCCAAGCTGGAACTTTTTAATCAATCAAACAAGTCTTTCATTTTATCAAGCCAGCCTTTTGATTTTGGGCTGTGCTTGCCACGATCTAATTGATTAATCTCTTCAAGCTCTTTTAATAATTCTTTTTGCCTGTCCGTGAGTTTTACAGGCGTTTCTATAGAAACATGACAGTGTAAATCGCCAGGTGAATTTTGTCTTAAAGGTTTAATACCTTTACCTTTCAATCTAAATACAGCCCCTGTTTGAGTTTCTGCAGGTATTTTCATTTTTGCATGCCCATCCAAAGTAGGCACCTCTATTTCGCCGCCAAGTGCAGCAGTGGTAAAGCTAATAGGCATTTCACAATGCAGATTACCGCCATCACGTTCGAAAATATCATGTTTCTTTAAATGAACCACAACATAAAGATCTCCAGGAGGCCCACCATTAATACCTGACTCGCCTTCGCCCGATAAGCGAATGCGATCACCTTCATCAACGCCTGTAGGGATCTTAACGGAAAGAGTTTTATTTTGTTTAACACGACTAGCTCCATGGCAAGTTGAGCATGGTTCCTTGATAATTTTTCCAGTACCATGACATTTAGGACATGTTTGTTGTACAGAAAAAAATCCTTGCTGCATTCTCACTTGGCCATGACCATGGCAGGTATCACACGTGACTGGCTGGGTACCAGGTTTAGCCCCAGTTCCCTTGCATGGCTCACACGATGTCATAACAGGGATGCGAATTTTTGTTTCAGTACCTTTTGCAGCATCTTCAAGGCTAATTTCCATGTTATAGCGAAGATCAGCTCCTCGATATACATTTGATTTTTGGCCTCCACGACCCCCACCAAAAATATCACCAAAAATATCACCAAAAGCGTCATTAAAGTCTGAAAATCCACCAGACCCATGAGCGCCCATACTTGGATCTACTCCTGCATGACCATATTGATCATAACTAGCTCTCTTTTGTGAATCCGAAAGTATTTCATAAGCCTCTTTAGCTTCTTTAAAACTTTCTTCAGCTTTTGGATTGTCAGGGTTACGATCAGGATGAAATTTCATCGCAAGTTTACGATAAGCTTTTTTAATTTCATCATCTGAAGCATCACGGGATACACCAAGAGTCTCGTAATAATCTTTTTTTGTCGCCATGGTATTTTTTCAAAAAACAAAACAACACCAGAAAAGCTGATGTTGTTTTAATGGTTAAAAGTTATTTATCTTTTTTGTCTTGCTTAACTTCTTCAAATTCTGCATCTACTACTTCAGCATCAACTGTTTTTTCCTCTTGCTGAGGTGCGGTTCCAGCATTAGGTTGTTGTGCTTGTTGATCAGCATATATTTTCTCACCTAATTTTTGAGATGCTTCCATTAAGTCTTTTGTTTTAGCTTCAATCTCATCTTTATTGTCAGATTTTAATGATTCCTCTAAAGATTTTATAGCGGCTTCAATTTTCTCTTTTTCAGCTGTATCTAATTTATCACCATGATCCGTGATAGATTTTTTCACTGAATGAATCATACCGTCAGCAGAGTTTTTAACATCAACAAGCTCTCGAATTTTACGATCTTCGTCTGCATATTTAACAGCATCTTCTTCCATTTTTTTAATTTCTTCTTCACTGAGTCCGCTGCTTGCTTTAATGGTAATTTTATTTTCTTTTCCAGTAGCTTTATCTTTAGCAGATACGTGCAAGATACCATTAGCATCAATATCAAAAGTTACTTCAATCTGAGGGGTACCTCTTGGTGCTGGAGGTATATCAGTTAAATTAAATTGACCTAAACTCTTATTACCTGAAGCTATCTCACGCTCTCCTTGAAGTACATGAATCGTTACAGCATTTTGATTATCTTCAGCTGTTGAGAATACCTGCGATGCCTTAGTAGGTATTGTTGTATTTTTCTTAATAAGTTTAGTCATAACACTTCCGAGTGTTTCAATACCTAAACTTAATGGCGTCACATCAAGAAGTAAAACATCTTTAACATCACCTTGAAGCACACCACCTTGAATAGCTGCACCTACAGCAACTGCTTCATCGGGATTTACATCTTTTCTGGGCTCTTTACCGAAGATATCTTTTACTTTTTCTTGTACCTTTGGCATACGGCTCTGACCGCCAACAAGAATGATGTCAGATATATCGCTTCCAGAAACGCCAGCATCTTTCATTGCAATTTTACAAGGCTCGATAGTCCTTTCAATCAAATCATCCACAAGAGACTCAAATTTTGCGCGGGTAATTTTTACGACAAGGTGCTTTGGACCACTTGCATCTGCTGTGATATAAGGTAAATTCACCTCTGTTTGCTGGCTACTTGATAGCTCAATCTTAGCTTTTTCAGCTGCTTCTTTCAGACGTTGCTTTGCAAGTAGATCATTTCTTAAATCAAGACCATTTTCTTTTTTAAATTCATCAGCCAAGAAATCAATAAGGCGATTATCAAAGTCTTCTCCGCCCAGGAAAGTATCTCCATTCGTAGATAACACCTCAAATTGATGTTCGCCATCTACAGTTGAGATTTCAATAATAGATACGTCGAATGTTCCGCCACCTAGATCGTATACAGCAATCTTTCTGTCTCCCTCTTGTTTGTCTAGGCCAAAAGCAAGCGCAGCTGCAGTAGGTTCATTGATGATACGTTTAACCTCAAGCCCTGCAATTCGACCTGCATCTTTGGTAGCTTGACGTTGACTGTCATCAAAATAAGCAGGAACAGTAATGACCGCTTCTGTAACTTCTTCACCAAGGTAATCTTCAGCAGTTTTTTTCATCTTTCTTAAAACTTCCGCTGAAATTTGAGGAGGCGCCATCTTTTGATCGCGAACTTTTACCCAGGCATCGCCGTTGTCAGCCTTAGAAATTTCATAGGGCATTAAGCCAATATCTTTTTGCACTTCTTTTTCTTCAAAACGACGTCCAATTAATCGCTTTACTGCAAATAATGTATTTTTTGGATTAGTAACTGCTTGTCTCTTTGCTGGTGCGCCCACAAGAATTTCACCATCATCTTGATAAGCAATAATCGAAGGTGTTGTTCGAGCGCCTTCTGCGTTTTCAATCACCTTAGGCTTTCCACCCTCCATAACAGCCACACAGGAGTTTGTTGTTCCTAAGTCAATACCAATAATTTTAGCCATTTTTTTTCCTTAAAAAATCTATTTAATTTGATGTGTCTATAATTGGGACAGTCTTGAAT
>DATCVG010000103.1:0-5065 GCA_036567085.1 Candidatus Methylopumilus sp. | reverse complement strand
AAAATTATGTGGCAAATAAACATACATATTAAATGTTGCAACAGTGTGTTGTGCCCCACCTGTTTTGTCCTTCACAAGCACAGGATGTCTTATAGATTTAATACCCACCTTATCAATATCCAAACTCCTTAAATCAGGGGTATTTTGAACATCTTCAATTGGGCATGTGTGATTGCTTGTTGTCATAATTAATTGTTAGGCATTAATACTTGAGTATAACACTAGGTTAATTTTTTCTCAATTGATTTGATAATAGAAGAAGCATCCAACCCATATTTTTTACGAAGTTGTTCTTGACTACCTTGTTCCACAAACTTATCAGGCAAACCAAGGCGTATTGTTTGACATTTTAAATCATACTCACTAATAACTTCTAGAACTGCTGATCCAGCACCGCCCGATATTGCATTTTCTTCTAATGTAACAAGGAGCTTATGCGATGACGCTAAATCGAGAATTAATTTAATATCGAGAGGTTTAATAAATCTCATATTAACCACGGTCGCGTTAATCTTATCTGCAACTTTTAGAGCTTCATTCACCATATTGCCGAAAGCTAAGAGAGCAATTTTTTTTCCTTTTTTAATGGTTTCAGCTTTGCCAATCGGGATAGCTACCATCTTAGATTTTATTATTGCGCCTGGCCCTTCACCCCTTGGGTAGCGAACTACTGAAATACCCTTAAATTTAAATCCCGTAAAAAGCATTTGACGACATTCATTTTCATTACTTGGAGCCATAATCACAATATTTGGAATACATCTTAAGAATGACAAATCAAAACTACCTGAATGTGTAGGCCCGTCTTGGCCTACAATGCCGGCCCTGTCGATAGCAAACAACATAGGAATATTTTGTAAGGCGACATCGTGTATTAATTGATCGTAAGCTCTTTGAAGAAAAGTCGAGTAAATAGCAATGACAGGTTTGTAATTTTCACAGGCAAGCCCTGCTGCAAAAGTTATTGCATGCTGTTCAGCAATCCCTACATCGAAAAAACGATCTGGAAATTTTTCAGCAAATTTATTTAAGCCAGAGCCATCTGACATAGCAGGAGTAATTGCGCATAGTTTTTCATCAATCATAGCCATATCGACAATCCAATTGCCAAATACGTCGGTGTAAGAAGTCTTTTTTGTTTTGGATGGTTGGGTGCCATCATCTAAATTAAATTGACCTACGCCATGAAACTTATTGGGATCAATTTCTGCGGGCTCATAACCATAACCTTTTTGGGTGGCAACATGAAGGAACTGTGGCCCTTGAAGCTCTTTAAGATTGGTGAGTGTATCAACTAATGTGTCAATATCATGGCCATCAATAGGACCTATATAGTTAAAGCCAAACTCTTCAAATAAAGTACCAGGAATTACCATACCTTTGACATGCTCTTCAGCACGCTTCGCAAACTCAAGCATAGGAGGAATAGCAGATAAAACTGCTTTACTTGAACGTTTAATACTTCCGTAAAGATTTCCGGACATAAGTTTTGCTAGATAGTTATTAAGCGCACCTACGTTTTTAGAGATCGACATATCATTATCATTCAAAATAACTAAGATATTATTTTTTGAATTTCCTGCATTATTAAGACCTTCAAAAGCCATACCTGCCGTCATGGCCCCATCGCCAATAATTGCAATTGCTTTGCGACGCAAGTTTTTCTTTTTAAGTGCTTCAGCCATACCTAAGGCAGCTGATATTGAGGTGCTTGAATGACCAGTACCAAAAATATCATAATCACTCTCTGCAATTTTTGGAAAACCTGAAATTCCTGACATGGCTCTTAATGAGCTCATTTTCTTTTTTCTTCCAGTTAGAATTTTATGAGGATAGGTTTGGTGCCCAACATCCCATATGAATTTATCTAGAGGGCAATCAAAAACATAATGAAGTGCAACGGTAAGCTCAATAACACCAAGATTTGAAGAAAGATGGCCGCCTGTTTTTGAAACACTTTCAATAATGAAAGTTCTTATCTCATCGCATAATTTAGTAAGTTCGTTGCGGTTAAGTTTTTTTAAATCTTTTGGTGAATTAATTTTATCAAGGAGATTTATATTCATATTAGTGTGATCGCTTCATAATTAATTCAGCCATGCCAGCTAAATAATATGCTTTATCTCCGAAAGGTTTGAGAGCGGTTAAAGCTTCTTCGTAATATTCAGCAACCAATTCCTTAGATTTAGAAATACCTAGTAAAGATACAAATGTAGATTTATTATCTTTTTCATCTTTGCCAGGTGTTTTACCTAAAATCTCTTGATTTGCTTCTTTATCAAGTATGTCATCTTGAATTTGGAACATTAGTCCAATTAATTTTGAATAGGTATCTATTATATTTAGTATGTTTTTGTCATAACTTTTCGAGACAAGCACCGTCATTAAACAAGCTGCATTAATAAGTGCCCCAGTTTTATATTGATGCATCTTTTTAAGTTCTTCTAATGAAATTTTTTTATTAGTATTTGCAATATCTAAGGCTTGGCCTTTTGCCATACCTTCAATACCAATAGCATTAGAGAAAGTATGAATCATTTTTAATTGATTATCTGGGTTAACTTGAAGAGACGGTGAAGATAAGTAAGAAAAAGCAATGGATTGCAAAGAATCTCCAACAAGAAGTGCAGTACTTTCTCCAAATTTTTTATGGCAAGATAATTTCCCACGTCTCAAATCATCGTTATCCATACAAGGCATATCATCATGAACTAAAGAATAAGCATGTGCAAACTCTAGGGCACATATAATATTTTCAATTGCAACCAGGGGAGTCTCAATAATTTCCGCAGTTGCAAGAACAAGGAGTGATCGCATTCTTTTTCCGCCATTAAGAACGCTATACCTTATTGCTTCATTTAAGGATATTTCATGGCTAGTTTGAGGTAATTTTTTTTCAAGCAAAGCTTCGACAAATGCTTGTTTTTCTCGGAGCCATTCATGAAAATTATTCATTAGCAGATTTGAATTGTTCGAGTGTATTTTCTGCAGAAAGTACTAAAACTTTATGTTCAATTTCTTTTAGAGAGTCTTGACATAATTTAAGAAGAGCCATTCCTTTTTCATATGATTTTATAGATTCCTCGAGTGCCATATCACCTTGTTCCATTTTTGAAACAATAGATTCAAGTTCTTTAAGGTTTGTTTCTAGTGAATTTTTATTCATAAAAATTATCTTTAGTTAAGTGAATAATTTAAGAAAATAGATAAATCATCAATTTCTTTTTCACAAATTTCATGTCCTATAGGGTATTTTTCAAAAATTGCAGAATTAAATTTTTTAAATAGTTTTTTATAGGAGTTATCAGCAATTTGTATATCTATAACATTATCATATAGGCCATGAGCCATAAAGATTGGCATGTTGATTAACTCTTTTTTTATAGGACCTGTAAGCTTTTCTTTTAAAGGCAGATAGCCTGATAAAGCAGCAATGCCACCTAATTTTTTATGATATTTCAATCCTATATAAAAACTCATAGCAGCCCCTTGAGAAAAACCCCCAATAATGATTTTTTCGGAAGGTATGCCAAGGTAAATCTGCTCTTCAATAAGCTTTTGAATGATTAAACTAGATCTTTCCATTCCTAATTCATCTTCATCTTTTTGTAAGGATAGATCATATAGATCATACCAAGCTCTCATTTCAAAGCCTTGATTAATGGTTACTGGCTGGTAAGGCGCGTGAGGTAAGATAAATCGAATTCTGTTGAATTGTGGTCTTACAAAAATGTCTTTAAGGTTAAATCCATCAGCACCTAAGCCATGAAGGAATATCACTGCTCCAATGGGCGCCTTCGGGCTATTAATTATAATTGGCATCATAAATAAAAAAAGCAGAATTAAATTCTGCTTTTTTCTAAATAAATTAAATTATTTGGTTTCAGCTAATTTCTTTAGTGCCGGAAGTCCTGCATCATAAATTTCAGTCACAGCTTTTACTGCTGTTTCATCATCTTGACCAGCTGGAATAGGTGGGTTGAGTTTATAAACCCTATAAAAACGACCAACCCATGTTACAGTCGATTGGTTAGGATTTGAGCCTTTTGCTACAACAATAAACGAATTGTAATCAGCCACAGGTATGGCACCTTCTACAATTTCATATTTTAATTTCATGGCTTCTTCATCGATACCTTTAAGCCTCTCAATGACTTTGCCCCCAGATTTTAATACAAGTATTCTTGTTGTATCTTCACCTTTTTTTTCTAATTTGCTATCAGTTACAAGAGGTATCCATTTTTGAACAGCACCAAAATCTTTAACAATTGCCCAAACTTTATCAGGGGATGCATTGATTGTAATTGACTTTTCAACTTTTTGAGGCGATGGGCCGTGAGCAAATGCATTGAAGGATATAAAAATAAGCAAAATAATGGTAATAATTTTTTTCATTTGAATTAAGGCCTTTATTGATTAATTAACTTTTTAATTATAAATTGTTTTTATATATAACATTAGTCAATTTTAATAAATTGACCAAAAGATCGACTTTGCTTGCCCGTTTTAATGTCATAGAGATACTCTTGTTTTTTTAAATCAATAATTGAAATTGAGTCGCTTCTCCAATTAGAAGTTATCAGCATATTGTTTTGCTCATTAATATCGATACCTTCTGGATTTCCGCCCACTTTAATTTTTTTGACTTCTTTTTTTGATTTAAGATCAATGACGCTAATATTGTCATCTTGAGTATTTGTGACAAAGGCAAAATGATTATTTAAATCAGATACCACGCCATATGGATGATCACCAACCTTAATAGTCTCTGTAGTAAATGAACTGGTATTCACAATAGATATTGAGTCATCTAAGACATTAACAACAAAAAGCAAGTCTTTGTTAACAAATACACCGTAAGGATGCTTGCCTACTTTAATTTTGTTAACAAGATTTAAATCCGATTGGTTATATATTTCAACTGTATTTTCGTCTCGATTGGAAATAAAAAGATACTTACCTTTAGTATCACAGATTATGCCGGAAGGTGATTTGCCAACAGTCATTTTTTTAATCACCACTAAAGATTTTGTTTCGATTACATAAAGCTCGCTATTAAACCAAT
>DATCVG010000102.1:0-4084 GCA_036567085.1 Candidatus Methylopumilus sp. | reverse complement strand
TGTTGCGTCAAAACGGCCACGATATTGCAACTCTAAATTTCGATTAAATCCAAAAAAATCAGGTGTGCAAATAGCGTTATAAGCTCTTGCGGTTTCTTGAGTCTCGTCAATCACATATGGAAAAGAAAAATGAGATTGATGAGCAATAGACTTCATATTTTCGAACGAATCTTCAGGATAATTTAAAGGGTCATTACTCTGAATAGCGATCGTTTCAATTCCAAGGTCCTTTAAGATTCGAAGATCATGGACAAGTCTTGGCAATATTGCTTTTACATAAGGACAGTGATTACAGATAAACATCACAAGTAAACCATTCTCGCCTTTTGATTTTTCTAGAGTCCAAAATGTGTCATCGACGCCTTGTAAATTAAAATCAATGGCTTTCCAACCAAAATCACAAAGCGGAGTATTTAAACTAACCATGTTTTATGCCTTAATATAGCTTACCTATTAGATAGAATTGACTATGGAAGAAAATCGATTTTACCACTCCGAAAACCTAGAACTCAAACGTGTCGTTGAGTTAAGCGCAAAAACTCATATTCACGCTACAAAAGTTTTAAGATTGAAAGCAGGCGATCAATTCGCTCTTTTTAATGGCGATGGTTTTGATTATGTCGCAAAAGTCATCGAAGTATCGAAACATAAAACATCCGTTGAAATTATCGATAAATATGAAGTTAATCAGGAGTCTCCTTTAAAGATAACGTTAGCCCAAGGTCTTGCAGCAGGAGATAAAATGGATTGGATTATTCAAAAAGCCGTTGAGCTCGGCGTTCATTCTATCCAGCCCCTGTTAACAGAACGATCTATTATTAAATTAGACCAGGAAAGAACTGATAAAAAACTTGAGCACTGGAAAACTGTCGCTATCTCAGCATGTGAACAGACTGAACGAAGCACCATCCCAAATATATTAAGTCCACTCCATTTAAATCAATGGCTAAATGAAGAAACTCTCAAAACAGATACCTTAAAATTAATCCTCACACCATCAAAAGCACAAAATATTAATCACTTAGATAAGCCGTCTAATTCGATTGTGTTTATGGTGGGGCCTGAAGGCGGCTTCTCAGAAAAAGAAATGGCCTTGGCTTTAAATCATGCTTTTATCCCTGTGAATTTTGGTCAAAGAATATTAAGAACGGAAACAGCTCCTATCGTTGCTCTGTCTATTTTGCAAAATTTATGGGGTGATTTTGCATAATACGCAAAAATTATGGTATTTTTTTAAAAAATACATGTAAAATATGTATTTTAAGCAAATTATTACCTTATGTCACTTGGCGAAGCAATCAGAAAAAGAAGGAAGTCTTTAGGACTAACTCTTCAAATCTTAGCGGAAAAAATTGCGAGCGATCCTGGCAATCTTTCTAGAATAGAAAGAGGTGCTCAAAATGTCAGTGAAGCGCAATTACTTAAAATATGTGAGGTGCTCAATTGCGCACCCTCTAGTCTTTTTCAAAATAAGACTTCCCCCAACCCCATTCAGAAATTAGATAGCCAAACATTTGCAAGATGGTTTAGGTTGGCAGCCCCCTATATCAACACCTTTAGTAATAAAACATTTGTCATTGCTTTTGGGGGTGAACTTCTCGATGAAGATCAATTTACAGCGCTCTCTCATGACATCAATTTATTAACCTGCTTAAACGTCAAAATTGTCCTCGTCCATGGTGCAAGACCTCAAATCGATCAAAAACTTAAAGAGAAAAAAATATCCACCCAGCTTGTACAAAATGTTCGCGTTACTGATGATTTAGGCATGGAAGCTGTTAAAGAAGCCAATGGTCTTATTAAAATTAATATTGAATCTACACTTTCGTCGAGTCTTTTAAATTCACCTATGGCGGGAAGCGACATTAAAGTTTCTAGCGGAAACTTTATTACTGCAAAACCTTTAGGTGTAATTGATGGTGTCGATATGCAACACACTGGGGAAGTAAGAAAAATTGATAGTGCAGCAATTAAGAAAAAATTAGATAACAAAGAATTAGTTGTCATATCCCCCATCGGATATTCGCCAACAGGTGAAGTATTTAATCTCACCATGGAAGATGTAGCGCTCAAAACATCTATCGCACTTGAGGCTGATAAACTTATTCTTCTTATAGATTCTGATGGTATCTTTAATTTAAGAAATGAGCTCCTTCACGAGATGACTTTAGAAAAAGCTATCAATCTTTATAAAAGTATTGCAAAAAATAACCCAAAAAAAAATGAGCTTATCAACATCAGTTCAAATGAGTTAGATCTTTTAGAAATTGCTATCAAAGCCTCCGAAGCGGGTATTCATAAGATTCATTTAATTAATAGGCATATTGATGGCGCCATTCTTCAGGAATTATTTACGGATGAAGGTGTAGGCACGGTCATTACAGAAAAAGCGCTCGATGCAATTAGACAAGCTAATCATAATGATGTCAAAGGCATTCACAAACTGATCAATCCGTTAGAAGCTGGTGGCTATCTTATTAAAAGAGGCAAAGAACGTATTGATCATGACATAGAAAACTTTTTCGTCATTGAGCATGATAAAAAAATTATCGGTTGTGCCGCTTTGTATCCATACAACGATCATGTTGAGTTTGCTTGTTTTGCAATTAATAAAAACTACCAATCAAAAGGCTTTGGCTCAAAACTTTATAATTATTGCGAAGAAATTGCGCGAGAAAAAAGTTACAAGTATTTATTTGCTCTAACAACAAGAACTGAACATTGGTTCATTGAAAAAGGATTTAAAGAGGAGAATATTCAAAAAATTCCTAAAAAAAGATTGGAGTCTTACTTGCCTCAAAGAAATTCAAAATTTTTTATTAAAAAGCTTTAAAATCTTAAAAAAACTATAGGTATAAAAATGAGTCACGACATTAAACCGGAACACAAAGCCAAAATATTAAGCGAAGCTTTGCCGTACATTAAAAAGTTTTTTGGTAAAACCATCGTCATTAAGTATGGTGGCAACGCTATGGTTGACGAAAATTTAAAGCAATCATTTGCAAGTGATGTCGTGCTTTTAAAATTAGTAGGCATGAACCCAGTTGTCGTCCATGGCGGCGGTCCTCAGATTGATGAGCATCTTGATAAACTTGGTAAAAAAGGTGAGTTTATTCAAGGTATGAGAGTCACTGATACCGAAACGATGGATATTGTAGAAATGGTTCTCGGAGGACAAGTCAATAAAGAGATAGTGAATCTCATTAATAGGCATGGTGGAAAAGCTGTGGGTTTGACAGGACAAGATGGGAATTTTATTCATGCAAAAAAACTTGTCGTACAAAATGATACGGACCCAAAAAAAACGATAGATCTAGGACACGTAGGTGAGATTGCATCAATTAATCCGAGTATTATTAATTTTCTAGATGAGGGGGATTTTATTCCTGTGATTGCACCGATTGGTGTAGGCGCCAATGGTGAAACCTACAATATCAATGCCGACCTTGTAGCTGGAAAATTATCTGAAGTATTAAGTGCAGAAAAATTAATCTTACTTACTAATACTCCTGGTGTGTTAGACAAAAAAGGCTCACTCCTCACGGGATTAACACCTAATGAAATTGATAAACTTGTGGAAGATGGAACTTTATCTGGTGGCATGCTACCTAAAATAAGTTCAGCGCTTGATGCTGCAAGAAGCGGGGTCAAAAGCGTACACATTATCGATGGTAGAGTGCAGCATGCACTTTTATTAGAAGTATTAACAGACGAGGGTGTAGGTACTTTAATTAAGGCAAAATAATTGTCAAAAGTATGGATTTTTGATTTAGACGACACACTGCACGACGCAAGTTCTAAAATATTCCCAAGCATTAATCAATCTATGACTGAGTATGTCAGTCATAAACTCAAAATTAGTCGCCATGATGCACATGACCTTCGCGATCAATATTGGAAAGTCTATGGCGCAACTTTAAAGGGGTTAATAGAAAATCATGGTGTTGATCCAAAAGAATTTTTACTCAGCACACACAATGCAGAAGAGCTATCAAAATTCGTAAAACAATCTCATGCTCTAGAAAATACTTTAAAAAAAATTAAAGGGAAAAAAATTGTTTTTACAAATGCTCCGCTTCACTAT
>DATCVG010000101.1:0-2397 GCA_036567085.1 Candidatus Methylopumilus sp. | reverse complement strand
TAAAGAAAGATATAGTCGAGATGCGAGAAAAAATGCTCGAAAAACATAAAGTCGATCATCAATTTTTTGATTTAAAGCAGGATCGTGGCGGTATTATTGATATTGAATTTATTGTGCAATATTTTGTATTGGCTTTTAGTGCTACATATAAAGAACTCACTGAAAATATAGGCAATATTGGACTACTTAATCTTTTTAGTAAGAAAAATTTAATAGAAGGTGAAATGGCAAAAAAACTCATTGATGCATATCGCTTATATAGATCGCTCCAACATCAATTAGGGCTTGAAGCTAAACTAGACGGAAAAGTGATAATTTCTGCAGTTGATCGGTACCCCATGGAAGTTGTATCGATCTGGAAGGAAGTTTTTAAAGATTAATTGATATAAGTTTTTTTCAATTTTTGTGATTTATAAATCAAAGCATTTAGAATGTTAGAATGTCTTGTTAAAAATAAATCAGCCAAATAAAAAATTATGATTAGCGTACTCATTATTATCTTCGTCATTACATATGCTTCAATTACGCTTGAACATTCCCTAAAAATTAATAAATCAGCCACTGCATTACTCGGTGCAGGATTGTTATGGACCATATATGCATTAGCAACAAGCGACCATTCACTTGTAGGTCACCAATTATCCGAATCAATAGCTTCTACAGCTGAAATTGTTTTTTTCTTAATTGGTGCCATGACTATTGTAGAAGTGATTGATGCGCATAATGGTTTTGAAGTGATTACATCTCGTATCAAAACTACAAAATTGACATCTTTATTATGGATCATAGGATTCCTATCTTTTTTCTTAAGTGCCGTATTAGATAATTTAACAGCCACTATCGTGATGATTTCACTCACAAGAAAATTATTACAAAAACAAGAAGATAGGTTGTTATTTGCAGCAATCGTAGTAATTTCAGCTAATGCAGGAGGCGCTTGGTCTCCCATTGGTGATGTAACAACCACTATGTTGTGGATTGGGGGACAGATTACTACATTGGCCATCATTAAAGGTTTATTCTTAGCTTCATTAGCTAACCTAATTGCACCCTTATTATTTGTAAGTCATTCAATGAAGGGCAAGCTTATTTCAACGCAAACTAAAACATATAATGCCTCATCTCCACTGACATCTGATTTCGAACGAAATACTATGTTTTATCTAGGCCTAGGTATTTTGATTTTAGTCCCTGTATTTAAAACAGTGACGCATTTACCGCCTTTTATGGGTATCCTTTTTGGATTAGGAATTCTTTGGTTGGTAGGGGATTTGATTCATTACAAGAAGGACGATACTCACAAACAGCAATTTACTCTAGCGCATGCTTTACATCGTATTGATATGACATCGATTGTCTTTTTTATTGGGATTTTATTAGCTGTTGCTACACTCGAACATAGCCAGATACTTCATTCATTCTCTGAGTTTTTAGATAAAACAGTAGGTCGTCAGGACTATATTGTGACCCTATTAGGCTTATTGAGTGCTGTTGTTGATAATGTCCCCCTTGTCGCAGCTTCAATGGGGATGTACGACTTAACGCAGTATCCGGCTGATAGTTTCTTATGGGAATTTATGGCTTATTGTGCAGGTACAGGTGGATCAATACTTATTATTGGTTCGGCTGCAGGAGTTGCTGCTATGGGTTTAGAAAAGATCCCATTTTTTTGGTATGTGAAAAAGATTAGCTGGTTAGCTTTGATAGGCTATTTTGCAGGCATAGCTGTCTATATTGCCCAATATAATTTAACTCACTAATCGTTATTAATGAATTTTTGTTGAACAAATAGGGCAGGTACATTTCCAGGAATGCACAAGCCACTCAAATGCTTCAGTTTTATTTTTATATTTCATTATTCTTCCTAAGATCAGTAAACAACATCAACAATACTAGATAGCTATCTTTACTAATAAACTTTATACCCTTTTAATATATAAAAAAAGCCTAGTATGAACTAGGCTTTTTAGTTTTTCATTTATAAAAAACAATTACTTGTTCATTACATACATTGTGACTTCAAAGCCAAAACGCATTTCTGTAGCTGCTGGAGTTGTCCACATAATATTGCTCCTTAAGTTTATTTAAAAAAATTAATAATTTCTAGTCTACTAATTAAGTTATAACAAGTTATCTAACTTGGGACTGAATCGTACTCTTAGGATTAATATATCCTAGGAAAAATTCACTTAACTTAAACTAAGTAATTTCGTGAAAACTTTCAAGATTTGATTTCAGTCAAAGACTCAAAGCAGTTGAGAGAATAAGTTGTTTTGTCTAATCATTCATTTTTATAGTTTTGAAGGCTGTCTTATAGCTATCAAAAATCTATCTTTACAAAAGAATAAAATATATAAAAAAATTGAAAAATTTTTATTTCATGTGCTATATTCCAAC
>DATCVG010000100.1:0-9764 GCA_036567085.1 Candidatus Methylopumilus sp. | reverse complement strand
ATTTGTCATTAACTTAATGTATTTAAAGATAAAATTCTAATTAGCTAATTTATTATGAATATTCCTAATACACTTATTTATACACCTGAGCACTTATGGATTAAATCTATTAGTGAGAGCACTTACGAAGTTGGTGTCACTGATTACGCACAAAATCTTTTGGGGGATATTGTTTTTGTTGATTTACCTGAATTACAAAGTCAAATTTTAAGAAATAAAGCCTTTGGAGTGATTGAATCTGTCAAGACCGCTTCTGATTTAGTCGGTCCGCTCAATGGCGTGATAATTGAAATTAATTCCAACATTCTAAAAACGCCGGAACTAATTAATGATAAACCCTATGAAACTTGGATTTGTAAAATAGCATCTCATGACAATATTGATAACAAAGAACTTTTTTTAGACTCTACTCGGTATAACGAACTTACTCGCTAATTACATTTCTTTTTTAGCATCAATTAATTGAATTTCATACCCGCGGTCGCGATAAAATTTTAAACGATCCCTCGCTGTTTTTTTATCTTCCTCATTTAGCGACACAATCTCAATTAATCTTAAGTATCTTGAAAAAGAAGGCAAAGTATTTGACTTTAAATTAATCATAAAATCATCACTCACAAATTTATGATCCCAGTCGATATGGATAGAGGTCATTTCTTCATAATGTCCTACAGAATGAGGAAGGAATGAAGTAAGTGAAGCTGTATAAAGAAAATCACTTAATGCTTTTGCACCACTTAAATCATCTACGTGAATAAAAATTTTTCTTTTCCGAACAATTTCTCTTTCTATAATTTCATGAATTTTATTGAATTTATTTTCTACATTAAAATAAAAGTCTATATAAGTCATAAAGACTTAATACAACTTACTTAAAATATATTGAGTTAATAATCCAACAGGTCTTCCCGTTGCCCCCTTAGCTTTTCCAGATTTCCATGCGGTGCCTGCAATATCTAAATGAGCCCATTTATATTTTTTTGCAAATCTAGATAAAAAGCATGCTGCAGTAATGCTACCTCCCGCTCTTCCACCAATATTAGCCATATCTGCAAAATTACTGTCTAGTTGTGATTGGTAGTCTTCCCAAAGAGGCATACGCCATGCTCGATCCATAGATACTTGTCCTGCTGATTCTAAATCTTTCGCTAACTTGTCGTCATTACTATATAAACCTGAAGCATGATGTCCTAATGCAATTACACATGCGCCAGTGAGGGTGGCAATGTCAATCACTACATCAGGATTAAATCTTTCTGCATAAGTTAATGCATCACATAGAATCAATCGACCCTCAGCGTCAGTATTTAGTACCTCGATTGTTTGACCTGACATACTAGTTAAAATATCTCCTGGCTTCAAAGCTAATCCATCTGGCAAATTCTCACATGTTGGAATTATACCAATGACATTCATAGGAAGTTTTAATAAGCCAATCGTCTTAAACGTTCCTAAAACACTGGCTGCCCCACACATGTCATATTTCATTTCATCCATATCGCCTGCAGGTTTAATTGATATACCTCCCGCATCAAAAGTAATTCCTTTACCAACCAAAACAATAGGTTTTTGCGTTTTTTTACCTTTATTATGTTGAAGCACAATAAATTTAGGTGGCTGTCTACTTCCTTTGGCAACACCGAGAAAAGAACCCATTTTTAATTTTTCAATTTGCTTCTGATCTAAAACATCAATTTTCATACCATATTCTTTTCCAATTTCTTGGGCTTTTTTGCCAAGATAAGTTGGTGTACAGATATTCGGCGGAAGATTGCCAAGTGTTTTTGTAAGCTCAATTCCTTTTGCTAAAGCAAACGATTTCTTCATCGCTTCCTCTGCAATCTTTTGACTTTTCTTATCTACCATTACAAAAAAATCAAAGAATTTTTTAGTTTTTTTATTAATAGTTTTAAGCTCAGTAAATTCATAACTTGCATCCATAACTTCATTAATAAAATGCTCAACATTCCAGGCTATATCGCCTTCTTTAACTGAAGCAATTTGCAGATACGATGTGACTGATTTAACATCCATTTTCTTAAGTGCATAAACCATAGATCTCACTGCAGCATGGTATTTTTTCCCATCAAACTCTTTTTCTTTGCCTAAGCCTATTAGAAGTATTTTTGTAATTTTTATTCCAGGTACGTTATACAAAATAAGAGAGGAGCCAACTTTGCCATTCATATCGCCCTGTTTCAATGCAGAGGCAATATGACCAATAGCGCTAGGGCTTAAAGACAATTTTTCACAAACAACCTTGAGGGATTCATAAACTCCAATGACCAATACATCTGAGAGTTGTTTATCCAGCTGATCGGTTTTTATGCTAAATTTCATATATATTCCTTAAGTATTCTCGAATTTAAAAACGCGAAAAATCAATGTTATTTAAAACTTCGTTAAAAAAAGAACTGCTTACCAATTCAATAACGGCACTTTTAATACTTATAAGTATTGTGATGGCCCAAAGAATTTCATTTTATCTTAGATTCGCAAGTAAGGGCTATATCCCCAATGACTCTATAAAAACAATTCTTGGTCTTAACCTTATCAAATATTCACCACTTCTATTATCTCTTTCTATTTTCTTAGCAGTGCTTCTTACACTATCTCGTTGGTATAGAGATCATGAAATGATCATTTGGCTTAGTTCGGGCATGAGTCTGGCAAAAATTATTAAGCCTATTTCTTCTTTTGCGCTGCCAGCCGTATTTATGGTGGCCTTTCTTTCCCTTTTTTTAAATCCTTGGGCGGTGAGAACAGCTGATCAATATAAAAATCAATTAAAAAGTCGTGATGAAATAGCTAGTATTAATCCAGGGACATTTAAAGAATCAAAAAGTTCTGATCGGATATTTTATGTTGAGAGTTTTGATGCGTTAGGAAGTGCTGTAAAAAATATATTTGTTCAGACAAAACAACATAACAAACTTGGCGTTGTCGTTGCTAACAATGCTCATCGAGAAATTTCAAGTAAAGGTGACAACTATATCATTTTACAGAAAGGTCGAAGATATGAGGGTGTTCCTAATACAAAAGAGTTCTCTACAACTGAGTTTGATCAGTATGGTATTTTAACAGCCCAACAGCCAGTTGAACCTTACACAGAAAGTATTGACAGTAAAAAGCTTTCCGATGTAATTAAATCTAGCTCATTTGAGGATCGCTTAGAATTGCAATGGAGAATTGCCTCTCCCATCGCATGCATTTTATTAGTTTTTTTAGCCATTCCTCTAAGCTTTACAAATCCTCGAGCAGGACGGTCTCTTAATATCATTTTTGCTGTCCTTATTTTTATAATCTACAACAATCTCTTAGCCGTTATGAATACATTAATTACTTTAAAAAAAGTTAATATTGTTATTGGCTTCTGGCCAATTCACCTAATCTTTCTTCTCGCAGCTATTTATTTAACCTATAGGCGATCAATGAATCAGCCATTATTCAGTTTTAGGAAAGTGTCTTAAATACAAGGTGAAAATTCTAAATCGCTACCTTAATCTAGAATTAGCCATTCCTATTTTCTGGGTTATGATCGGTATTATAGGCATATTAAGTTTTTTCGACTTCATTCAGGAAATTAATGATTTAGGAAAAGGCACATACAATATGCTTACTATTTTTAATTATGTTGCTCTTAGTATTCCTGGACATGTTTATGAAATTGTTCCTATTGCGGTTCTTATTGGATCAATGTACACCATGGGGCAGCTTTCTGAAAATTCTGAATTGACTGTGATTCGTTCTAGCGGATTTTCAATAAAACGTATTGCATATACTTTATCTCTTACAGGATTATTTTTTACATTATTTACATTTGCTGTAGGGGATCTTGTAACCCCATTAACAGAAAAAAAAGCGCAGCAAATAAAAATTACTTCTAAAGATGCAATTGTTTCGCAAGAATTTAAATCTGGTCTATGGATAAAAGATAATAATAGTTTTATTAATATAGAGCATGTTTTGCCTGACTCAAGTCTATCTGAAATTCACATTTATGAATTTGATAAAACCTTTCGTTTAAGAACAATTACAAATGCAAAAAAAGGAAGTTTTAAAAATCCTGAATGGAAACTTGATGATATTAATCAAACAATCTTTGATAAAGATAAGGTTTCAACAAATTCACTTAAAAGCGCAATTTGGAAATCACTTATCAAACCGGAAATGATGAATGTACTTCTTGTTTCGCCAGAAAAAATGTCATCAATCAACCTTATTAATTTTATTAAATACCTGAAAAATAATAAGCAAAAGGTTACAAGGTATGAAGTGGCTTTATGGGGAAAATTAATTTATCCCCTGGCTTCTATTGTAATGGTTTTATTTGCCATTCCTTTTGGATTTTTTCAAGAGCGCTCAGGTGGTAAAAATCTAAAAATTTTCTTAGGTATTTTAATAGGTATCTTTTATCAAATTATGAATTCATCTTTTAGATATATTGGGCTTCTAAATGACTGGCAGCCCCTAGCTTGCGCGATTATACCCACACTTATTTTCTTTTCTGTTGGGATGGTGATGATTTATAAAATCGAACATCAATAAAATGATAATTCAAAATTTGATCATGAAGATATAAATTTTTTTTATTAGCTAGTGCCCATAAAAAACTTATCCCTCCCATGAGAGCGCCTAAAGTTGCATATATATAGCGTCTCCATGCTAACTTTCTTGTTAAAGGTCCGTAAGGGGATATAATTTTTAATTTCCAAACCATCATTGCTAGAGTCTGACCTGATTTTGTCCAACAATAAGTAAAATAAACTCCAGCGATAAACCATAAATAAATTTGAAATATTATTTTTTGATATGATCCAAAGTATGTGTCAAAAAAAAATATAAAAATAAATCCTGCGATCATCCATATTGGTACAAGAGCAAATAATTCATAAACTAAAGAACCATAAACTCTCTTGAGTGGGGGATTTTTTGTATTCACAAATAAAAACTATATCAATGAAGTGCAAAATAAAGGTATAAGGAATAAAAAATTCCATTTACGCCCAGATGCCATACTTTTATATTTGATTTCTGGATAAGAACTCTAATCCATAATGAAGATATTAGTGTTATAAGAATACATAAATACACTTCTTTTCTCGGCTCCCAAGGGGTTAAAAGGATGCCTATTGCAGGTAAGAGTGTTCCTTGAAATACCATAGCACCAGTTATATTTCCAAAAGCGAGGGTATCTTTACCTTTTCGTATCCAAAAAATACTATTCACTTTTTCTGGAAGCTCGGTAGCTATCGGAATAATTAACATAGATAAAATAAGAGCAGAAATTCCTAAAATAGATGAAGCTTCTTCAATTCCATAAATAAAACCCTTCGCTCCGAATATCAACAAAGCCAATCCAACAAATAGCTGTAAAACAATTACTAGAAAATTATTTGGACATCCAATTCTTTCCATAAACATTGGACTTGATGCTTCCGTAGCATGACCCTCGTTCACAAGTTTTTTTGACGCTCTTATTGTCATTAAAATATAAATGAAATAAGAAAAAACCATTAAAAAGGCAATCAGCCCCCTAGCAAGCTCAGATGTATGAGGAATAAATAAAGCTATTCCAGCAAAAACAAATGAGATTATAAAAAAATTTAGATCTCTAATTAATCCAGTTTTTTCAGGCTTTAAATGTCCTCCGAACCCTCGATGCCCAATTACAGATACAGCCATAATAAACATTGTTAGGGTAGAGAGCATGAGCGGGGCACCTAAAATTGCACCTACTCCAACTTGATGATTAGTCTCGATATCTCCATGTAACGACAAAAGTGCTAATAGTGGGACCAATGTCTCAGGAAGCGCAGTTCCTATTGCTGCAAAAACTGAACCTGTCACACCCTCAGAAATTTTTAATTTCTCACCCAAATGCTCAAGCGCATTGGTAAATATCTCAGCTGAGACTAGAATAACTAATAACATGAAAGATAACTTTAAGAAGATCATTTCAATCCTTTAATTTTAATACTTCAATAGATTAACGATGCTTGAGCCTATAATAATAAATGATGCTGGATTTGCAAATAAAGCAAAGATTATATTATCGCCCAATTTTGATAGTCGGCCGAATAAGTTCAATGTGAGTTTAATTGTAATTCATAATATTAGTCTTCCGCCTGGAATTTACGGGGGGAATAATATTTTTGATTTGTTTACAAATAAACTTAACCCTGATGATCATGAATACTTTAGATCTATTGCGAATCTAAAAGTATCCTCTCACTTCTTGATTAGGCGGGATGGTTCGCTTTTTCAATTTGTGTCTTGTCTAGACCGAGCTTGGCATGCTGGTGAATCTTGCTGGAATCAAATTAATAATTGTAATGATTTTTCAATTGGTATTGAGCTAGAAGGAAGCGATTATGATGCCTTTGAAGCGAAACAATATGTCTGTCTTAACGAATTAATCGAATCCTTAATTAAAGAATACCCTATTAAAGATATTAAAGGACATTCCGACATTGCACCAACTAGGAAAACGGATCCAGGCCCTTATTTTGAATGGAGTAAAATAAAAACCTACTTTAATCAATTGCCAAATAAAGATTAATTCTTACGTACTAATTTCTGCACGATTAAACTTACGACGATATCGCCTTCTACATTTACTGCGGTTCTAAATGTGTCAAGCAAACGATCGATCGGCAATAAAATAGCAAGCGCTTCCAAAGGAAGTCCAACAGATTGTAATACCATAGCCATGGTTACCATTCCAGCACTTGGTATACCCGGCGCGCCAATCGCACCTATCATTGCTGTAAAGAAAACGATAATTTGCTGCCCTATACCTAAGTCGATACCAGAGAGATTTGCAATAAATAAAGCAGCGGAAGCCTCATAAAGGGCCGTGCCATCCATGTTCATGGTTGCCCCTATGGGGATAACAAATCCAGCAATATCAGATTTAACTTTTAAATTTTTTTCAACAGCCCTTAAAGTAATTGGAATTGTCGCGCTGCTGGAACTAGTTGCAAAGGCAGTCATAATTGCCTCTCGGGCACCTTGCCATAATATTAATAAATTTATTTTTGTAAAAAAATAAAGTAGCAAAGGCAAAATAACAATTCCATGAAAAAGCGTCATGCCAATAATTACCATTATAAATTTTGATAGCGTAATAAATAAATCGGGCGATTGTTGAGAGACTAATTTAATAATAAGAGCCGAAACACCGTAAGGAGAAAATTTTACAATCCAAGATACTATCTTCATAGTGATCCCTAATAAACCATTGAATATCTTTTTTACCTCAAAAAACTCTTTTCCACCTTTTGTAATTGCAAAGCCTACTAATACCGAAAATGTAATAACCCCTAAAATATTTCCTTCAGTCATTGCTTTGAATGGATTAACAAAAATACTACTAAGGAATTGTTTAATAAATCCAGACAAGGGAATTGAAGTTAAGTGAAAATTATTTAATTGCTCACTAAAGATAGACAAAGATATCCCTCGTCCTGGCTCAAATAAGTTCATTGATCCAAGTCCTAATATAATTGCAAGAGCCATGGAAATGAAAAAAAACGAAAATGTTAAAAACCAAATCCTTGATGACTGCTTATGTCCACTTAGATTAGCTATACCTACAGATATGGAAAAAAATATTACTGGAATTAATACCATCTTTAGAGAGGAGACGAATATATCTGCAATAACATCAGCCATATAAATAATTGAATCACTCCCAATAGCATAAGGATTAAGTTTGGTATACAGGCCAATCAATAAACCAACGAATACCCCAATTAAAATCTGATGATTTGTCGTATGCTTCATATACTTAATCTATACGCTGAAGGACTGCAGCAAAAAAACCATCTGTTTTTTGATAATGGGGAGTTAATTTTAAAAAATTACCTGTGGAAAGAGGTACTTGATTTTTCATTAATATTTCATCAACAGAAATAGATCTAAAATTCTTATTATTTTTTAAGAAATTCTCCACAATAGACTCATTCTCTCTCTTCAAAAGACTACATGTAGAATAAATTAACCGACCCTCTTTTTTTACAAGCTTTTTAGCCTCTTCAAGAATAGCCAATTGTTTGACATTGAGCTCATCAAGATCTTGCAAAGAATTTTTCCATTTTAAATCTGGATTTCTTCTAAAAGTGCCGGTTCCGCTGCAAGGAACATCAGCAAGTACTCGATCAAACTTACTATTTAATTTTTTTAATTTGGCATCTTTTTCATTTTTTATTTTTTGCGCGAATAAGTTAGATAATCCAGATTTTTTTAATCGCTTACCTAAATTAATAATCCTTTTTTCAGAAATATCATAAGCATATATACGTCCAGTATTTTTCATAATTGCGCCTATTGCTAGACTTTTACCGCCTGCGCCAGCACAAAAATCTGCAACCATCATTCCTCTTTTTGCATCTATAACAAAGCTTAATATTTGACTGCTTTCATCTTGAACCTCAATTTTTCCTTCAACGAACAATGGATTTCTGCTTAATGATGTTCCTCTAGGAATTCTGATTCCTGTAGGCGAGTATTTCATGACTTCAATATCATTTACTTCTTTTGTAAGCAATTTAATTAGTTCATCTCTACTCGTTTTTATAGTATTGACTCTTATATCTAGTTTGGCTGGCTCAAGAAAACTTCTGCCCAAAAGAACTGCTTCTTCAATACCATACTGCTCAACTAATAAATCCCAAAGCCAATCAGGTAAACTCAATTTTTCTGGCCATGTATATTTTTCTGTATCTCTTGATTTTAATGATTTGGCCCATTCGATTTCTTCTTTACTTAACTCATGCTCTAAGTCACGAATACTTCTACCTTCAATTTTTATAAGCCAAGCAATTATAAGCTTTTTGTAGTTAAGATCGTCTTCATTTAGTTTTTTTAAAAATCTGAGTCGCCTAATAATGCCATAGATGCATTCAGCAATCTCTCCTCTATCTTTCTGTCCAAGCTCGCTATGCTCTCTAAAATAGTTACTTAATTTCATATCTGCAGGCCCATGAAAGTCTGTTACTTCTCCTAAAATATTTGCACAATGTTGTATTAAATTTAGGTTAAGCATATTTAAGGCCCTAAACTCTCAATTTCAATTTTTTTTGTAGACTGATCTAAAATGCTTCCATCTTTTTCTGTCTTCCTTATTTTGATAGGAAGGTATTTATATTCTTTTGCAAGCCACAAATCTATTCTTTCTTCATTGTTGTAATTAAATTTTGCTATATGCAATGTTAGAAACTTATCTACCTCAGTTTCAATGACTTCCTCTCCAATATATGAATAATCGTATGGTTTATAATTTTTCCCATTTGTAATATAGATTTTCATTTTTGCTAGAGGAGGTTCAAACATAAATTGATACATGAAACTTAACATATCTTGTGAGCCCTCCAACATATCAAATTCATTTATTTTTCCATTTGTTGTGGTAATTATTTTTTTAGACTCCCAATCAAAAACTGCGAAATTATCAATTTTGCTGCCAAATTGATAATGATAATTTTTTGGCTTCAGGCCATCAGGGGTTAGAATTCCATCGCTTGTTTGCTGTAATTTATTCCAATAAAAAAGAGACACAAAACCTTTTGCTTCAACTTCATTTTTGATACTGTATTGATTATTTTCTCCTAAGAAATAGGTAGTTCTTGCAGCACCTACAGGCGATCCATCCAAGCTTCGTCTTACATCATAATCAATAATTACTTTTTTATACTGAATTTCTTTTTTATCAACAGATTGAGCAGTTTCATTTAATTCATTATTTTGAATCTCTTGATTCA
>DATCVG010000099.1:0-6319 GCA_036567085.1 Candidatus Methylopumilus sp. | reverse complement strand
TATCAATTTAATTATTAAATATCAGCTCTAGTCTATTTTTATTATCTTTCCATTCAAAGTTAACCGCCTCAGTAAACTTTTTAATAATTTTTAAACCAATGTCATCCTCTAAATCATTAATTTCCAATGGATTAAATCTATGGCCTTCGCTTTGGCAAGTTAAGGCAAGTTGGTTGGTTTTTTCTGAGTGAGTAATTTCAAGATCTAACTCAAGTTTATTTAAAAAGGGCTTATATAAAATAAGCAGCTCCTCAACAACACGGAGTAAGTTAGCTCTCACTAATTTAGGCACTAGTTGCTTTTCACAAAAAGCCTCGATTTCGCCATTAAGCGCATAAAAATCAAAGTCTTCTGTTTTTATATTAAATACAAAATTTCTAATGCGATTAATAAATACTTTTGTTCTATCTTTTTTAGGTGCATCAAAGATTTGCTGAGGAGAGCCTTCTTCATAAATCAACCCCTGGTCCATATAAAATACTCGATTTGAAACGTCTTTCGCAAATGCCATTTCATGGGTGACAATAATCATTGTCATACCCTCTTTAGCTAAACGACGAATCACTGACAAAACCTCACTTACCATGGTTGGATCTAGCGCTGAAGTTGGCTCATCAAATAAAATAATTTCTGGCTCCATCGCAAGACAACGTGCAATTGCCACACGCTGTTTTTGACCCCCAGAAAGTTCATCGGGATAGTTTTCTGCTTTTTCAGCTAGACCTACAAGCCTTAATAAATCCATCGATTTACTCTCTGCCGCATCGACACTCATCCCTTTAAGTTTCATGGGTCCTAAGGTAAGATTTTCTAAAACAGACAGATGAGAAAATAAATTAAATGACTGAAATACCATATTCATTTTTTGACGTATTTTCGATACATCAATCTTTTTATCTAAAATATTTTTGCCATCAATAAAAATACTTCCACTACTTGGCACATCTAGAAGATTAAGACATCTTAGGAAAGTGCTTTTCCCAGTGCCAGACGGTCCTATAATTGAGACAACTTCGCCTTTTTTTATTTCTGTAGAAATATTTTTTAGTACAACTAGATCGCCATATTTTTTAGAAAGATTTTCAACTTTAATCATAATTTCGTTCTAACTTTACGTTTAAATTTTGGATCTGTAATTTTTTCAAGATAATCTAATGACTGGATAAGAATTAATGAGATTAAGAAATATAAAATCGCAATAAAAATTAGGGGGAAAAATGCATCAAATGTTCGACTTCTTATAATATCGCTCGCTTTAGTTAAATCTTGGACCGCAATATAACCAACAATGGAAGTCATTTTGACTAATGTGATAATTTCACCTTTATAAATTGGAAGAATTCTTCTAATAGTTTGAGGAAGAATAATATAAACGAAGGTTTTTATTTTATTAAAGCCCATAGCTATGCCTGCTTCCATTTGGCCTTTCTCTATTCCCTCAATGCCACTTCTAAAAATTTCAGCAGCGTAAGCACCACAATTCATCCCAAATGCAATAGTTGCAACAATAATAGGATTAATATTCACTGATGCAAAGACTACATAAAAGATAATCATTAATATTACAAGAACTGGAGTACCTCTTAAAATACTGATATATATCTTCGCAGGAATATTTAAGAATTTATTTCTAGACATCCTTAAAAAGCAAATGATACTTCCCAAAAAAGTGCCAAAAATTATAGCTAGTATCGAAATTATTATTGTAGTTTTTAATCCATCCCAAAGAAGTAAATAACGCTTTTCCTGAATAATATTACTTTGGAAACTATTTAAAATATTTTTAAAAAATGTTGGGCTGTCTAGAGTGTGATTTTCACGACTATAAAGGGCAATATTTTTTTTAAGGGCAAATGCGCTCATACCAATTTCATAGTATGGTTCGCCAAAATTAATTTTTTGCTTCCTTTCTTCAGTAAACATGAGAGTGACTGCAATAAAATCAATCTTGCCTGTAGTAAGAGCAGGAATAAGCCCTCCAAATTCCATATCGTCAAATCGAATATCCTTACCTAAATATGCAGCAAATCTTTTAGCAAGCTCAATATTTAAACCAATATTTTCATTATTGCGTAAAGTAACAAATGGGAGACCTACATCGCTTACATGGCCTGCTACTAATAAGCCATTTTTATTTGGAGTATCTATTTTAGGCATATCAGTAATGCCTTTTTTAGTCCACCTTTCAATCATGTCATCGTAAATACCGCTATCTTTTATAGTTTGAAAAAAAGTATTAAATTGTGCATGTAACTCGACATTTTTTTTACTAAAACCAAAACCTACAGGACTAAACTCAAAAGGTTTGTCGATTACAGCTAAATCAGGATTTATTTTTAATATTTCTGTGAGTGAAACATTATTGTAAATACCCACATCAACCTTGCCTGTTTTCACTCCGAGTAATACATCGGCAGGACTTTTGTATTGCAAAATATCAGCTTCAGGATAATGTTTGTGAGCAAATGCATCATGTGTTGATCCCAGCATAACTCCAATTTTTTTATTTTTAAGATCTTCAAGATTAGAAATAGGCTGGATTTCTTTATTTGCATTAGCTTGCAATGGAATAAGGATATAAAGAACAAGTAAAAATATTTTTATCATATTTAATTTTCGTTAATAATTAATTCAACGAGGGAAAAATCATCATCAAATGGGCCAATTTCATTTTTTAAGCTTTTAATTTTTTCTAAAACTTTTTCTGATTCGAGTAATTCCAAGTCACTAAAATTCTCTTTCATAAGCTTTGTATAATCATCTAGATTCATCTCTTTGCCATCTTTTTGCGTAATTTCGTAAACTCCGTCACTAAATACATAAAGCTTATTGAAATTATTTAATGGCACAATAGTTTCATTAAAATTGATACCCCCCATCATACCAATTGCCAACCCTCCAGAGGTTAGAGTTTGAAGTGTTTTATTATTCAAATCACTTCCCGTAAATAAAATTGCATGAGGATGGCCCGCACTTGAAAAAATTAATTCGTGATTTTTCTTATGATAAACACCGTACCAGATAGTAAAATATTTATTATTCTGATCTTCCATGGGAAAAGCTTCATTTAAGGCTTTTAAAACAGAGGCCGGGCTCCTAAAATTTGTGTCTGTGAGAGATTGTGAACGAATTGCATTGATAGCAGATATGCATAAGATTGCAGCCCCCACACCATGACCACAAACATCGACTAGATATATACTCAAGTGATCTTCATCAATCCAGTGATATCCAAGAGCATCACCTCCAAGAGACGAGCACGGAATATGCTGCCAAGAAGTACTCACTTTACCCTCTAATGGTAATGGTAATAAACTCCTAATATAGGCAGCTGCCTCATTAATTTCATCTGCAAGCAATCGCTGACTTTCAATTAATTCTCTTTTTTGGCGATAAAGCTCAATATGCGTTTTTATTCTGGCTTGAGCAATGGGAGGGCTGACAGGCTTTGTAATATAATCAACAGCCCCCAGTGAAAGGCCCAATGCTTCATCCTGTGTTTCAGCTTTAGCAGTTAGAAATATAATAGGTATTTGATTCGTTTTTTCATCTGCCTTAAGTCGCTTACAAACCTCGTAACCATCCATTTCTGGCATCATGATATCTAATAAAATAAGATCTGGCTGGGGATCTGTAAAAGCAATTTTTAAAGCTTTTTCGCCGTTTGTTGCTGCTTTTACTTTATAGTCTTCTTGGAGCAGCCCACTCATTAATTGAAGATTAGCAGGCGTATCATCTACCACCAGTATGGTTGGTTTTGTAGTCATTATTTAACTAACTTTTCATTTACTAAATTTAATGCTGATTCGAAATCAAAATTTCGTGATGCATCAAAAATTTTACTAAACATGTCTTTTCCAAAATATTGGATAAAAACTTCTGGAGACTTTTCAAGTAAATCATTTGCTTCAGTATCGTTATTTGCTAATAATTCTGATAATTTATTAATTAATAGTTTAATTTGGCTATCGTCAAAGATTGTTGTTGAAGTTAATTTTTTATCCTCGGGCAAAGTTTTTTTAATGCTATCAATAATGCTTATTAATTTAGGCTGAATTAGGTCAAGATTTTTAATAATTTCATCAACTTGTATTTTATCTAAACATTGCCCCTCAACTTCACCTGCTATTTTTTGTATTTCAATTGCTCCTATGCTGCCGCATGTTCCTTTAAGAGTATGAGCGACTCTTTGGGCTGTTAAATAATCTTTTATATCTAGAGCCCTTTTAATATCACTTACTGCATTTATTTGATCATTAGAGAATGTTTTTAACATTTTTATATAAAGAGAAACTTTTCCTGCCGCAACCTGGAGTCCCAAGCGAGAATCTAGCCCATTAATTTCTGGAACCTTTATTTCTTCTTTTGCGCTGATTAAGGTCTTTTCATCATTTATTAATTTTGAATTTTTTTCCTTAATCCATTTAGCAAGTCCAGCAAATAATAAATTTGGATCAATCGGCTTTGTAATATGCGCATTCATCCCAGCTTCTAAACACTTATCCCTGTCTGCATCAGATGCGTTAGCTGTCATTGCTAAAATTGGTAAATCATTTTTAGAAAATTTTTGGCGGATTGTTTTCGTTGCTTCAAGTCCGTCCATAATAGGCATTTGCATATCCATTAACACAATATCGTATTGCGATTTATTCGTCATATTGACAGCTTCTTCACCATTATTAGCTATTTCTACCACAAATCCTTCATCCTCTAATATCTCAGTTGCAATCTGTTGATTGAGTAAATTATCTTCTGCAAGGAGAATTCTTGTGCCTTTAAACCTATTGAGATCTATTTTTGTATGATTGTTATAGGTTTTTTGTGCGCTATCTTCTGGAGCTTCTAAATTGAAAATACTTAAGATAGTTTCAAATAGTAAAGAGGCATTAATTGGTTTTGCGATCACATGCTCTATGCCTTCTATTGTCGCTTCATTTATTACATCATCTTTTGCATAACCTGTTACAAGAACACACGGTGGTTTTTTGTTAATAATCAATTTTTTCAATGCTCTCACAAATTCAATACCGTTCATTCCTGGTGGCATATGCCAGTCAACAAAAATCATATCAAAAGGTGTACCTTGTTTATCGCCATCAATAATTGCTTGCAAGCCTTTTTCTGCTGATTCTGCTGCAACCACCTTTAGTGACATGGCAATTAACATATCTTCAATAATCACTCTTGCGGATTCGTTATCGTCAATCACCAAAACAGATTTACTACTTAAATCCTCTTTAAATAAAACTCTCTTTGTTATGGTTTTATCAAGTTTAAATTTAGCTGTAAACCAAAATGTGCTGCCTTTACCAAATTCACTATCAACACCTACGTCACCCCCCATCAGATTGGCTAGTTGTTTTGATATGGCAAGTCCTAAACCAGTCCCACCAAATTTTCGCGAGGTCGAAGTATCTGCTTGCTGAAATGACTGAAATAATTTACCTTTTTGTTCTGACGTTAATCCAATGCCGGTATCAGATACATTAAATTTTAGAAAAATAGTTTCGTCATCTTGTTCAAGAATGTCTGCCGAAATTATTACTTCTCCTTTTTCTGTGAATTTTATTGCATTATTTCCATAGTTGATTAGAATTTGTGAGAGTCTTAATGGGTCACCAATGAGTTTGTGAGGAAGATCAGTAGGCAATTTAAAAATAAGTTCTAAATTTTTTTCTGAGCATTTTTGACTAATCATGCTCGAAATATTTGACATCATTTCATCAATATCAAAACTTACTTCTTCTATGGTTAACTTACCTGCTTCAATCTTAGAAAAATCTAAAATATCATTAATAATACCTAAAAGATGTTTACCTGCCTGCTGAATCTTGAGGACATAATCTCGTTGCCTTGGATTTAAATCAGTTTTAAGGGCTAAATGTGCCATACCAATAATGCCATTCATTGGTGTTCTAATTTCATGGCTCATATTGGCTAAAAATTCACTTTTCATTTTTGCTGCATCTTCGGCAAGTTGTTTCGCCTGATGAGCCGCCGTGACATCGTAAAACCAGGCAACAACAACATCTTGATCAAGGTATTTCATATGATGAAATGACCCCATAACTTGCAATAAATCTCCAGCCAGAGTTTTCATTGCCAACACCTCATCTACAATATTTTCTTGCGCATTTATACGGATACTGAGCGCTTCAAAATCCTCTTTATGTTGATATACCTGAAGAGGGGTTAAAGTTTGTAGGTCCTTTTCTTTGACCTTAAACATTTCCATATATCGAGGATTAGCAAAAGTAATATGGCGATCAGATACCCTCATGATCCTAACTGCAACGGGGCTATGTCTTAAAATTTCTAA
>DATCVG010000098.1:0-3781 GCA_036567085.1 Candidatus Methylopumilus sp. | reverse complement strand
ATATCACGACCTATAACAATCATTCCATGATTGGCAAGTAGGCAAGCCTTTCGCTCATTCAATGCTTTAAGGGCTGCATCTGACAGTGCTTGAGTTCCAAAGAGCTCGTATGTGCTGCATCGAATTGAATTTCCCCCAGCTACAGCAATCATGTAATGAAAAGCAGGAATATCTTTTCTAAAAAGACTGAGCGTTGTTGCAAAGGTCGAATGTGTATGAATCACTACATTCGCATCTTTTCGAGTCTTTAAAATATCATGATGAAAACGCCATTCACTTGAGGGTTCCCGTGGTGGTTTTTGGCTAGATTGTATCGTCCCCCTAAAGTCCATAAATACCATATCATCAGTAGACATTACTTTAGGATTTAGTCCTGAAGGGGTAATATAGAATCCATCACGATCACGAATACTGCAGTTTCCAGAGGAGCCTTCATTTAAGCCTGATGATTGAAGGTGCAATGTTAAATCAAGTAATTGTTGTTGAATAGTTTTCATGAGTAAACAGATTTTAATTCTTGAGGGGAATAAACACCATCTTCCGTAATAATTTTAGTGATGTATTTATGAGGAGTAATATCAAATGCTGGATTAAAAGCACGTGTCCCTTTTGGGGCTATTTGAATATTGGTTAATTCATTTTTATTATTTAATCCTTGCATCATTAAAACTTCTTCTTCATGTCTTGACTCTATGGGGATATCAAAAAAGTTTTTTGAAGCATCTTGATCAATAGTTGACTTAGGCGCTGCTACATAAAATGGAATATTATTTTCAAAAGCAGCAACGGCTTTTAAATAGGTACCAATTTTATTGCAGACATCACCATGTATAGAAATGCGATCAGCACCTACAATGACAAAATCTACTTCACCTTTTTGCATTAAATGTCCACCAGCATTATCGCTAATTAAGGTATGTGGAATCTTGTATTGTCCTAATTCCCAAGCTGTTAAATGCGCACCTTGATTACGTGGTCTTGTTTCATCAACCCACACATGAAAATCAATCCCTTTATTATGTGCATAATAAAGAGGGCTTAAGGCTGTTCCATAATCAACGGTTGCAAGCCATCCTGCATTACAATGCGTTAATATTTGCAGTCTTTTTTTATTGAAGTTATTTTCAATAAGTTGAAGTCCGTGTTTTCCAATGGATTGATTTGTTTTAATGTCCTCATCTAATATTGTTTGACATAAAGACCATGCTGATTTAAAACGTTTATCGGGAGGCAGAACCAGCAGCATTTTGTTCATACGACTGAGTGCCCATTGGAGATTAACAGCGGTCGGTCTTGACTGAAAAAGACGCGATGATGCATCTTTCAATGAATCATCTGAAGGATTATTCCTCATGGCGAATGCAATACCAAATGCGGCTGTTACTCCTATTAAGGGCGCACCTCGAACTTCCATGATTTTAATTGCATTGATAACTTCGTCGAGTGAATGAAGGGGTTTGATCGTGAAATGATGAGGTAACTTCGTTTGATCAATAATATGTATTATAGATTCAGTTGAATCAAGCCATATTGTCTGAAAATCTTGACCATTAACCTTCATCACAATCCTTAATCACAAAGAACTTAAGAGTTTACTTATTTGCTTGCTGAGATAAACTACCAGAAGTCTTTATTTTACAGTACTTGTGAGGGTTGTAGATGGCAAACTAGGTCATAACTGCCAAGTGTGAATAGTGACGAACTTTAAAATAGCTGAAACTTCAGCAATTAGATTTTGTAAATTTAATGATTTTGAGCAGCCTGAGTCATTAGAAATCAAATTCACTAAACTAGTGATAAATGACTAAGCGTCATATTTCTTTCATAATTATCAGTAATGATCATAAATTTTGTGTCCATTCCATGTTTAAAAATTACATAAATTACCTAGTTTATATTTTGACTAGCGTTGTACTTACTTATTCTCCGCTAATCAAGGCTATGGATGAAGATAGTCGCTTATGGCAAGCCTTTATTGCAGAAGGCAATATTACCAAAGATGTGCGCTGGTATGCCGAGGTTCAGGCACGCTGGAAGGATGATGTAAAAAACTTCGACCAGGGTTTTTTACGTCCCGCTTTAAATTTTGCATTATCAGAAAAAGCCTCACTGTGGTTAGGCTATGCCTATGCTGACACTAAAGTAGCCAATGGGCATACGCATGAAGATCGTTGGTGGCAGCAGTTTCAATATGTATCAAAGTACAACGACATTACATGGCTTACTCGTTCCAGGCTTGAGCAGCGCCATTTGGATAGCGGCGACTCAGCATCATATCGCTTCAGACAACAGTTACGTGCGAGTTTGCCTATCAACGGCAGAAATGACTTGAGTTATTTAGTTTGGGATGAAGTCTTCTGGAACGTTAATGATTCGCAATGGGCAGGGTCTGAAGGTTTTAATCAAAATCGTCTCTTTACTGGTTTGATGTGGAAATATACTGAGTCATCAAGACTAGAAATTGGTTACTTGAATCAGTTTATCAATGGAACAAATGGTAGGACTGATCAAATGAATCATGTACTTTCCAGTTTTGTGTTTATCGGTTTCTGACTAGCTTTAATTTTGTTTTGAAGTCTATTGAATTATTTGATTTAAAGATAGAAAAAGTGGTGAGTGAAAAAAGCTAAATTGGAGGAATGTTAATGGGCTGTTCTTTCCAATAATTTTTATACATATCATTTGGGTCATGTTCTAGATTTTGTTTTGTCGTGTTAAATCTTCTTCCACCTCTAGGATCAGTGCCATTTCCTGCAATGTAAAGCCAATTTCCATGATTACTATAAACATCATAATCAATTAATTGAGATTCAAACCATTGAGCCCCTTTTCTCCAATCGCACTCTAAATCATAAATTAAGTAGCTTGCAACAATTTGTCTCATTCTATTTGATAGGTATCCAGTCAAAAAAAGTTCTCTCATACCTGCATCGATTAATTGATTTCCTGTCCTACCATTGATCCAAGCTTCAAATTTAGATTCATTATGGTTTATGTGTGTTGGATTCTTATTTAATCCATTTTTTAAATAGAGACTTTTTCCATATTTAAAATGTAAGAATCTAAAGTAATCTCTCCATAGAAGTTCAAACCATATCCAATATGAACTTTCATTGGCTCCAAATTGATCCTCAAACTCTTTTAATTTAAATGCTATATATTTTGCGGATATACATCCGATAGCAAGCCATGGAGAAAACTTTGTTGAAAAATCAATACCGGATAGTTTATTTCTTGTTTCTTTATAAGAATGAGGTAGTTTTTTAAGTAAATAATTTTCAAGGTGAGCCAGCCCAGTCTTTTCGCCACCTAAGAATAAATCTTCTGTATATGGAAAAGATGATTTTTGATCTTTAATCTCTTTTGGAAAGTTAATATTTATATCACTTTCAAATCTTATGTTTGGGAGAGGTGGAAGTTTTGAGGGCGATTGCACGAATGCTTTAATTTCAATATTCTTTAACTCAATTTGCTTTCTAAATTCTGTAAAAATATCTGGCATATTTTGAGGTTCAAATGGAAGTTCGGATGGATCAATCATTGAGGATTGCCAAAATGTCAGTACAGGAATACCCAGACTTCGAATTAATGCTTCTTCCTGAAGTTCTTCAGGAGCTATAATTTTTTCGAAGAAAATATTTGTAGCACCGATTACATCTGCTATTTTTTTTATCTGATCACAAATATTACCTTGAACTTCCATAAGATCTGAGTTCATCAATTTAAGACTAGCGCTTAATTGATTTAATGCTTGTCTTAAAAAAGTTTGTCTATGTATACC
>DATCVG010000097.1:0-4737 GCA_036567085.1 Candidatus Methylopumilus sp. | reverse complement strand
CGCTTAGACTGGAACAATATTAACGGTTTTACGTTTTAATGCACCTTTGATGGTAAAGGTTACCTTACCGTCAGCCTTTGCAAAAAGAGTATGATCTTTGCCCATACCTACATTCACACCTGGGTGCATTTTAGTGCCGCGTTGACGAACAATAATGCTACCAGCTGAAACTACTTGCTCACCAAAAGCTTTTACGCCTAAACGTTTGGCTTGGGAGTCACGACCATTTCTTGAACTTCCGCCTGCTTTTTTATGTGCCATAATTAATCCTTAAGTTATTTAGCTGATATTTTATCGATTTGAATCTCTGTAAAGCTTTGTCTGTGACCTTGAGATTTTCGGTAGTGCTTTCTACGACGCATTTTAAAAATTCGCACTTTATCATGGCGTCCGTGGCTTACTACGGTTGCTGTAACGCTAGCGCCTCTTACTATTGGCGACCCTATAGTCACATTATCACCGTCAACGACTGTCAAAATTTGATCTAGAACGACATTCGCGCCTACATCACCTGCTATTTTTTCAATCTTAAGCTTATCGCCTTGGTTTACGCGATATTGTTTGCCACCTGTTTTGATTACTGCGTACATGATAAAACCTCAAACTTTAACAACTTTAAAAGAATCGCGAATTATACTTAAATTAGGCCTTTTAAGCAAATTCTCCAAGACTAAAAATGAAGGTTTTTTGTCTATAAAGCCCATACGGAGGGCTATGTTAAAATACGTCTTTAACAACCCTTAAGCCTTGTTTTTGTGATCCTTAGCACCATTTTATCCCCAATTAAAAGCGATTTACTTGCCGTAAACGAGGTTATTCGTGCTTCTCTTTACTCTGAAGTGCCTCTCGTAAACCAAGTGGCAGGCCATATTATCCAAGGTGGTGGCAAACGCTTAAGGCCTAGCACCCTTCTCTTGGTGGGCGGTCTATTTGGCCCTATTCGAAAAGAGCACCATGAATTAGCTGCTGTCATAGAATTTATTCATACCGCAACTCTTCTTCATGATGATGTAGTAGATCAATCCACAAAACGTAGAAATCACAAGACAGCGAATACGATTTTTGGAAATGCTGCAAGCGTTTTAGTGGGTGATTTTATCTACTCTAGAGCATTTCAAATGATGGTGAAAATAAATCATATGAAGGTTATGGAAGTTTTAGCAAATACAACAAACACAATTGCTGAAGGGGAAGTCTTGCAGCTTTTAAATATTCATAATGCTTCTATTAAAGATGAGGATTATTTAAAAGTTGTTTACTACAAAACTGCCAAATTATTTGAATCTGCTGCCGAACTCGGTGCCATTATAGGTGGGGCTCATGATAATGACATTAAAGCTCTTGCTCAGTTTGGAAAGCATATGGGTATTGCTTTTCAATTGATTGATGATGTTCTTGATCTATCAGGCAATCCTGAAGAAATAGGAAAAAATCTAGGCGATGATTTAGCCGAAGGCAAACCTACACTGCCCCTTTTATATGCCATGAAGAAAGGTAGTGATGATCAAAAAAATATTATCAGGGCGGCCATTGAAAATGGTGGCTTAACAGAACTAGAAAGCGTTTTAAAAGCTGTTAAAGATACCAAAGCTTTGGAATATGTGAAGCAGCTTGCAAAGGAAGAAATAGAAAAAGGCGAAAAACTAATTCAACACATTACATCTTCAGTTTATAAAAATACACTCTTAACACTCACTCAATTTGTAACATCGAGAGACTATTAATTTAAAGTAATAGGGTCGCCATTATCGGCACGGTAATAACTTAGATGCGCACACTTATTTGCCCCTGAAGTGATAGACCCATCAAAAATTGATTTACCATTAAGATCTACTTGCGCATAACCATTGTTAAATAAAGTCACTTCCGCTTCTTTTTCACCTTGTCGCAATAAGAAACTAATAGAGTGGTCATATTCGGATTCAGAGTAAACTTGCCAATTATTTCCACCCGCAAGCTGTGAGAGCCAATTAGGTAGATCAACCTCTACTCGACAAATGACTAAATCACCCCAAGCAGACTGATCTTCTGCAGAAGTTAAATTATTTGATATATTTTTTAATTCACTCATAGGTCTTAGTTTAAATCATTCATGATCTATTAATGGTGATTAATTCTTTAATTTCAAGTAAATTAATTCATAATATTTAAAAAAGTTTAAGGTAAATAATGCTTATTATCGGGATGACTGGCGGTATTGGATCAGGTAAAAGTGAAGCGCTAAAAATATTCGAATCTTTAAATATTAAAGTCATTGATCTCGATAAAATTTCAAAAGAAATTACAGAAACAAACCACCAGGCTATAGAAGAGATTAAATCAGCTTTTGGAAATATATTCGATAAAGACAATCGATTAGATCGAAAAAAATTAAGAGAACTTATTTTTTCAGATAAGAATCAAAAAATAAATCTTGAGAAAATCCTCCATCCAAAAATTCTTGAAGAAGTAGAAAAAAAATTAAATGCCTTATCTGATGAATCTTATGTAGTGATAGATATTCCTCTGTTATTTGAGACAAACCAATACACCAGTCTCATTTCAAGATCCCTTGTGATTGATTGCGAAGTAAGCGATCAGATTGAACGTGTTAAAAAAAGAGATAGCATTGATACATCAATTATTCAATCGATCATAGATCAACAAATTGATCGTAGGTCTCGTATCGAAAAAGGAGATGATATCGTCCTCAATGATGGCTCAATAGAAAAGCTTAAAGAATCGATTAGCGCATTGCATAAAAAATATTTAAATATAGTTGCTGTTAAATAAAATCAATCCGATAATGCCGATATGACCATATTTGAATTTCCGCTTAACGAACGCATTCGAAGATTACTTCGTATTGAAGAAATCTATCAAAAATTTGAACACCAATTAAAAAATTCGCATGACTATTTTGAGTTTGGTTGTTTCAATACACTCTTTGAAATAGTGCAGCTTGTATCTAGGTCCGATTTAAAAATTGACTTTCTTCAAGAGCTTGAAAGACAAGAAAAGAAGCAATCAGCTCTCTTGGATCATCAAGGATCAAAAAAAGACCAACTTGATCCAAAAGAAATCATTCCATTGATACAAGTCGCTCGTAAAAAATTAGAAAATATAGATGTAAAACCTGGCTTTAATTTCAACAATAACTTATTTTTAGAAGAAGTGAAAAAAAAAATTAGCTCACCAGGAGGCCTATTAGATGTTGATTTTCCAAATTTTCGTTTCTGGACAACTCAGAAAACAAGAAAATCTAAACTGGAAGACTTTAAATCCTGGGCGCAACCACTCATAGTCTTCAAAGATGCGGCTTCTGTCATTCTATTAATATTGAGAAATCAATGCCATGTAGAATCGATTAAAGCAAAAGAAGGTAAGCATCAACAAACCATCGATCCTCTCAAAACATTTGATCTCATAAGACTTGAACTTGAAGAAACCTTAAATACTTACCCTGAAATCAGTGCAAATAAATACACGGTCAATGTTTTCTTTAACCAGCTTAATGAGGAATTAAAAAAAGAGCCTGTTAAATCGAATCTCGAATTTAAATTTAGTATTTGTTGGTTATGAGTGCAAAGATTATTTTTGTAAATTGCCCCCAATGCAATGAGAGTATTGAGTATAGTTTATCTAATGTTTTTAGGCCTTTTTGCTCCGAACGCTGCCGTATGATTGATTTGGGTCAATGGGCTAATGAAGGCTATAAAATTCCAGTTGAAATTAATCTTGAGGATATAAATGAAGACTCTATCTAAGAAAATTTTAAAATGCTTTCTTTTTTTTATTGTATTTCTAATAACAACAGAAATTTATGCGGCGCCAGATATTAAAATTAAAAATGCTTGGATTGCCTCTACTCAAGAAAGTGATGATATGAGTGTCGCTTATATGTCACTTTTTAGTGATGAGGATTTAATATTAACTTCAATTACTTCTCCGACCATCAAAACAATCGAGATGCATAATACTATTCTAGAAAAAGGTATTATGAAAATGCGCATGGCTCATGAAATTAAAATTGATCACGACAAAACTTTTGAATTTAAATCTGGTGGCAGTCATTTAATGCTTATGGATTTTAAAGGGCCTCTTAAAGCGGGTGAAAAGGTTAAACTGACTCTGCATTTTAAAGACAAAAAAAATCAGTCTTTTAATAAATCAATTATCGCTATTATTAAATAGCATTATTCCCAAATAGCTCTTTGCATTGCGATACCATGTCCGCCATAGTGCCAAGATGTTGCAAGACTATGTTGATTCAATCCACCTAAAGCATAAACTGGTATATCTAATTTATTTGCACATTCACTAAAAAATTCCCAACCTATCGGATCAGCACGTGGGTGCGATTTAGTTTTTTGAACAGGAGAGAAAACTGCAAATGACATTTTTAAATCTTGTGTAATTATAAGCTCCTCTAGGTTGTGACAAGAGGTGCCACATATTGAAAAATCTGGTCGATGTTTTAATTGAATCAGACTATGTGAAGGGTAATGAACACCGTCAGCTCCGATATCTAGTGCAAGCTTTTCATTTTCATTAATTAAAACTTTTGCCTGATAAGGCTTTGCTAAATTTAATATTTTTTGAGCTATTTTTTTTATATTTTGATAAGGTAAATTTTTTTCTCTTACCTGTATCATTTTTAAGCCTTCTTCTAATTTAATTTTTAATCGGTCAAAAAATAATTTTTCGCCCAACTCTTCAATATTGGTAATTGCATAAACTGGGGGTAGTAAAATAGAT
>DATCVG010000096.1:0-3147 GCA_036567085.1 Candidatus Methylopumilus sp. | reverse complement strand
TTCTAGTGTTTATTTTGGCGCGCTATGGGTGATGGGATTAAGAATACAATCATTCATTCGAAGAGCCATCTAATTTTTCGTAATGCAAGTCTTTAGACATTTTCCATTGAATTCGAATGCGCCTATTGGCCTTACCATTGGTAATTTTGATGGGGTTCATATAGGCCACCAAGCGCTTATCAAAAAATTAATTGCAGAATCCAAAAAAAGAAACCTCACTCCTTCAGTGATCACTTTTGAGCCGCATCCTAAGGAATTTTTTATACCTGAAAATGCACCTTGTCGGCTTACAACATTAAGAGAGAAGCTAGAGTTTTTTTTAGGCTATGGCATTGAAAAAGTTTTTGTTTGTGCTTTTAATCAAAAGTTTTCAAATATTTCTAGTGAAAAGTTTATGGGTCAAATATTGAAAGAGCAATTAAAAGTTCAATTACTAATTTTGGGCGACGATTTTCGTTTCGGATCTAAACGACAAGCAGGGATTGAAGACTTAAAAAAAAATGCATTTGAGTTATTTGAAATTCCAGAAATTGATGTGAATGGCAAAAGGGTATCAAGCACCCGCATTAGAGAATGTCTTAAAGAGGGGCGTATTCAGGAAGTAAACCAATTCCTAGGCAGGCCTTATACAATAAGTGGAAAGGTGGTTGAGGGTGATAAGCGTGGCAGACAAATGGGTTTTCCAACTGCCAATATATATATGAAGCACCTAAGACCAGCGCTAACTGGTGTATATGCGGTAAAATTAGGAAATAGAAATGGTGTTGCTAATCTTGGAGTCAGACCTACAATTGCGGGCATCCCAAAACTGTTATTAGAAGTTCATCTGCTTAATTTTAATGAAGACATTTATGGCCAGCATGTTCAAGTGACTTTTTTAGAAAAAATTAGAGACGAAATCAAATTTGAAAATATTGATGCACTGATCGAACAAATTAAAAAAGACGTAGCTCAAGCAACACGTTATTTTGAAAAAAAGAACATATGACCGAAGAAAATAAATACCAATTAAATTTACCAGACACGTCATTTCCTATGCGAGGGGATCTTGCTAAACGAGAACCTCTTTGGATTAAGCGCTGGCAGGAATTTAAGCTCTATCAAAAAATAAGAAAAAAAAGAAATGGCGCTAAGAAATTCATTCTGCATGATGGCCCCCCTTATGCGAATGGTGATATTCATATCGGCCATGCTGTAAATAAAATCTTAAAAGATATTATTGTTAAATCGAAAACATTATCTGGATTTGATGCACCTTATATTCCAGGATGGGATTGCCACGGCCTTCCAATTGAACTTGTTGTTGAAAAACTTCATGGTAAAAATATTGACCCTAAAAAATTTAGAGAGTTATGTCGAGAATATGCAGCATCACAGATTGAAAAACAAAAAAATGATTTCATACGTTTAGGTGTATTGGGAGATTGGGATAGACCATATCTCACCATGAATTTTGAAACCGAAGCTGATATTATGAGAGCGCTCGGGCACATTTACCAAAATGGTTACTTCTACCAAGGAAGTAAGCCAGTGCATTGGTGTATCGATTGTGGTTCGGCATTAGCTGAGGCAGAAGTTGAATATGAAGATAAAACTTCTCCAACAATTGATGTCGGCTTTAAAGTTACAGATAGCGAAACTTTAAAAAATATATTTAATATTAAAGAAATAAAAGACACGTTTGCAGTCATATGGACAACCACACCTTGGACACTTCCCGCGAACCAGGCGGTATGCGTTCATCCAGATTTGAATTATGGTTTGTATAGTACTGAAAAATGTAATCTCATACTTGTTGAAGATTTAGCTGAAAAAAATATTGCACATTATGGTTTTGAGTCTTTTAACAAATTAGCTTCTTGTAAAGGCCAGTCTTTAGAACACCTTAAGCTTAATCATCCATTTTATAAAAAGGATGTACCTGTCATATGTGGCGATCATGTCACTCTAGACGCTGGAACCGGCCTCGTGCATACAGCTCCCGCGCACGGCTTAGAAGATTATGCGGTAGGTATGCGATATAAATTGCCTGTAGATAATCCTGTGAATGAAGAAGGTAAGTTTTATTCTTTTGTAGAGCAATTTGCAGGTGAGAGTATCTGGGAAGCCAATAAAAAAATTATCGAAACATTAAGTGCAAATCAATGCTTATTTGCTTCAAAAAAATTATCACATAGTTACCCACATTGCTGGCGCCATAAAACCCCAGTAATTTATAGAGCAACACGCCAATGGTTTATCGGCATGAATCAGGAGAATAATAAAAAAACATTGCGTGATAAAGCAAACGATGCCGTCAGCCATACAACCTTTTATCCTGAATGGGGTAAAGCTCGTTTGGAGGCTATGATTAAGAACCGCCCTGATTGGTGTGTTTCACGTCAAAGAAACTGGGGCGTTCCTATGCCTTTCTTTGTTCATAAGGAAACTTACGAGTTACATCCGCGAACAAATGAATTAACGGAGCTCGTTGCTAAAGAAGTTGAGAAATCAGGTATTGAGGCTTGGTTTAACTTAGACGTAAAGACTTTACTTGGCGAAGATGCTGATCAATATAAAAAAATAAGTGACACATTAGATGTTTGGTTTGATTCCGGAACAACACATGCATCTGTATTAAAAAAACGTGAAGATTTATCTTATCCAGCAGATCTTTATTTAGAGGGATCGGATCAGCATCGAGGCTGGTTCCAATCAAGCTTACTCACAGGTTGCGCTATTGATGGAAGGGCACCCTATGAATCTCTTCTTACGCATGGCTTTGTTGTGGATGGAGGTGGTCATAAGATGAGCAAATCAAAGGGTAATGTTATAGCACCTCAAAAAGTTATGGATCAATATGGTGCTGATATTTTAAGGTTCTGGGTAGCTTCCACTGATTACTCTGGTGAACTTACTATTTCAGACGAAATTTTAAAGCGCGTTGCAGAAGGCTATAGACGCATTCGAAATACATTACGCTTTTTATTGGCCAACCTTGGTGATTTTGATGCCAAAAAAGATTTGCTTCCAGTCAAAGAGTGGTTATCAATCGATCGCTATGCATTGCATTTAACGCATCAACTTCAAGATCATATTAAACAAGATTATGCGTCCTACGAATTTCATTTAGGGATGCAAAAATTTGTAAGTTTTTGTTCTGAAGAC
>DATCVG010000095.1:0-9198 GCA_036567085.1 Candidatus Methylopumilus sp. | reverse complement strand
AGTGGAAAAATAACTTCACCTAAAAGAATTCTAGCTTCTATTCCCACTATTGAATTCGCTCTTCAAAAAGGTGCTCGTGTGATGGTGACATCTCACCTAGGTAGACCCGAAGAAGGAAAATATAGCAGCGATGACTCACTTAAGCCCGTAGTAGATTTTTTAAAAAGCCATATTAAGTATCCAGTTCATCTTGTTTCAGATTGGGTTAACTCATCTTTTGATACTCTCCCAGGACAATTAACAGTTTTAGAGAATTGTAGATTTAATGTGGGTGAGAAAAAAAATGATGAGGCATTAGCAAAAAAATATGCCTCACTGACAGATATTTTTGTGATGGATGCATTTGGAACTGCTCATCGTAAAGAAGCTTCTACATATGGTATTGCTGAATATGTACATATTGCGTGTGCAGGCATTCTATTTGTAGCCGAACTCGAGGCGCTTGAAAAAGCTTTATTAGAGCCCTCTCGACCTATGATTGCTATTGTAGGTGGAAGTAAAGTCTCTTCAAAATTAAGTATCTTAGATACTTTATCTGACAAAGTAGATCAGCTGATTGTGGGTGGCGGTATTGCAAATACCTTTATCAAAGCGATGGGATTTGAAGTCGGTAGCTCTATGTATGAAGAGGATCTAGTGCCTGCAGCTAAAAAAATAATCGATAAATTAGAAAAACGTGGTGCCTCGTTACCCATTATTTCGGATGTAGTTTGTGGAAAAAAATTTGACGCCCACGAAATAGCAATTACAAAAAATATTAAAGACGTTCATAAAGATGACATGATATTTGATCTTGGCAAAAACTCAGTCGATGAAATTGTGAGATGTATTCATAACGCTAAAACTATTATATGGAATGGACCTGTTGGCGTATTTGAATTTGATCAGTTTGCAAAAGGTACTGAGACCATGACACATGCGATTGCAAATTCTAAAGCTTTCTCACTTGCAGGCGGTGGTGATACGATAGCTGCAATAGAAAAATTTAATGTTGCAAAAGATATCTCATATATTTCAACTGCAGGTGGAGCATTTTTAGAATTTGCAGAAGGCAAAAAACTTCCTGCTATTGAAATTTTGGAAAGAAGATTTTAGTGGCTCATATTCAATTGACAGAAACATCCATCAAAAGCCTTCCTTTACTTCATAAAGGTAAAGTGAGGGATATATATGGGGTTGATGAGAAACATCTGTTGATCGTAACGACAGACCGATTATCAGCATTTGATGTCGTGATGAATGAGCCTATTCCCTATAAAGGATTTGTGCTTACACAAATGGCTGATTTTTGGTTTCAAAAACTTTCTTATGTGGTTGCAAATCATTTATCAGGCATTGCGCCTGAAACTGTTGTTTCTGAAAACGAAGTAGCCCAGGTGAAAAATCGCGCTATTGTGGCACGCAAATTAAGAGCGCTTCCTATTGAGGCTATTGTTCGAGGTTATTTATCAGGAAGTGGCTGGAAAGATTATCAAAAAACTCAAGCTGTATGCGGAATAAAACTTCCACAAAGTTTAAAAGAATCTGCAAAATTATATGACCCTATATTTACTCCTTCCAGCAAAGAAGCAGTTGGGCAACATGATGAAAACATTTCATATGAAGAATGTGAAACTCGCGTTGGAAAAGAAATTGCATCACGTATTAAAGAAATTAGTATTAAGTTATATCAGGAAGCTTCTTCATTCGCGCTTACAAAAGGTATTATTATTGCAGATACTAAATTCGAATTCGGTTTAGATGACAATAATAATTTAGTGCTGATTGATGAAATATTAACGCCAGACTCTTCTCGTTTTTGGCCATTAGATCAATATCGCGAAGGCAAATCTCAACCAAGTTTTGATAAGCAATTTATTAGAGATTGGCTAGAAAGAAGTGGATGGAATAAAACTCCTCCACCCCCTTCTTTACCAATGGATGTGATTACAAAAACAAGCCAGAAATATTTAGAAGCCTTTCAAAAACTTACAGGTCACGATATAAAAAAATAATGAAATAAAAAAAGGCGCCCCTTAAAGCCGCCTTTTTTGTAGATTAAAATTAAAGAAGCGGCACAATAAGAAGAGCCACAATATTAATAATTTTAATCAGTGGGTTAATTGCTGGGCCAGCTGTATCTTTATAAGGATCACCTACAGTATCACCAGTAACAGCTGCTTTATGAGCTTCTGAACCTTTCCCACCGTGATTGCCATCCTCAATATATTTTTTAGCATTATCCCAAGCACCGCCGCCTGTACACATTGAGATTGCTACAAATAATCCTGTCACAATAGTGCCCATAAGAAGACCACCTAAAGCTTTAGGCCCTAAAGATAGACCTACTACGATAGGAACGGCAACCGGAAGTAATGAAGGAACAATCATTTCTTTAATTGCAGCTGTCGTTAACATATCAACAGCTCTTGCATAGTCAGGCTTGCCTTTACCAGTCATAATGCCTTTGATAGTTTTAAATTGTCGTCTAACTTCTTCAACAACTGCTCCTGCGGCCCTTCCTACTGCTTCCATTGCCATCGCAGCAAAAAGGTAAGGAATAAGACCTCCAATAATTAATCCAATAATGACCAATGGATCACTTAAATCAAATGTGGTTGCTATGCCTGCAGATTCTAATTTATGAGTATAGTCTGCAAAAAGAACAAGTGCTGCAAGACCAGCTGATCCAATCGCATAACCTTTAGTCACTGCTTTAGTTGTATTACCAACAGCATCTAATGGATCTGTAACATCACGAACACTCTTCGGTAATCCAGCCATCTCTGCAATACCACCAGCGTTATCAGTGATTGGACCGTAAGCGTCTAATGCCACAATAATACCAGCCATACTCAACATCGATGTTGCAGCAACAGCAACACCATATAGGCCAGCAAGATGATGAGATACAAAGATTGCAATACAAACAGAAATAACAGGAAGCGCGGTAGATTTCATCGAGATACCGATACCCGCAATAATATTTGTGGCATGACCTGTTTTTGAAGCTCGCGCTACATGCCTTACAGGTTCGTAATCAGTGCCTGTATAGTATTCTGTAATCCATACTAAAGCTGCTGTTAATACTAAGCCTACAATACATGATTGGAATAAAGCCATTGAAGATACATTCACATTTTGTATTGAAACACCTTCAGGGAAAACAAAGTTTGTAACGTAGTAGAAAGCTATGAGTGAAAGTCCTCCAGCTACGATGAGGCCTTTATATAAAGCGGGCATAACATTTTTCATTTTAGGGGTTGCTCTTACAAAGAAACATCCAATAATGGATGTCACGATAGAAGCTGCACCTAAAAGAAGAGGGTACATAATTCCACTTGCACCATTATTAGTGATCATAAGACCACCTAGGACCATAGTTGCAATTAAAGTTACCGCATAAGTTTCGAATAAATCTGCTGCCATACCTGCACAGTCACCTACATTATCACCAACGTTATCTGCAATTACAGCTGGATTTCTTGGATCGTCTTCCGGAATACCAGCTTCAACTTTACCTACCAAGTCAGCGCCTACGTCTGCACCTTTGGTAAAGATACCGCCGCCTAAACGCGCAAAAATTGAGATGAGTGAAGAACCAAAAGCAAGTCCGATAAGAGGATTTAAATTAGTTGCTTCAGTGCCACCTAGGTATATATAAAAACCTGTAACACCAAGAAGACCAAGTCCGACCACTAATAATCCCGTAATAGCGCCACCTTTAAAGGCGACATCAAGCGCTGGTACAATCCCTTTTGTAGCAGCTTGGGCTGTTCTCACATTTGCTTTGACTGAGACATTCATACCGATGAATCCGCAAGCACCGGAGAGAAGTGCGCCAATCACAAAGCCTAATGCCGTATCTTTGGAAATAAAAATACCAATTAGAATTGTTAAAACAATACCTACAATCGATATCGCTTTATATTGTCTTGCAAGATAAGCTTTGGCGCCTTCTTGAATGGCGAGAGCGATTGCCTGCATTTTTGAGTTGCCAGCGGGCAATTTAAATATCCATGCGCTCATGACTGCACCATAAAGAATTGCTAAAAGTGCTGCGCCAATAATAAGGTTAAGTTCTGACATACATGCTCCTAAATTTTTGAAATCTTAAAATGAAAAACTGATACGATAAATTATCACATTCAATGGCTTTGTCACTACTAAACTTAAAATTTTAATTACAGATTAGCCTGTGAAAAGCATTGACAAGCCTATTAAAATTAATAGGTAGGCGAATATTTTTTTTAATAATGAAACAGAAATTTGATGTATCCATTTTGTTGCTAGCCTTACAAAAATAAGACTTGAAGCCGTTATAAATATAAGACCGGGTAAATAGATGTAACCGACACTGAATTGGGGTAGTTGCTTAACATATAAGCCATTTTTAATAAATCCAAATGAAGCACCCAGTCCAATGAATACCCCTAGGGAGCAAGAGAGTCCAACAGCAAGCCTAGGATTAACTTTGTGATAAATAAAATAAGGTACAAACATAGTGCCTCCTCCAATTCCAATAATAGTGGAGACAGAGCCTATTATGAATCCATAAAGATTAGCAAAAATAAAGGACGGTAATTGAACTAAGCTCTTGATTTTAGGAGATTTAAAAATTTCATAGGAAGCAAGGAAAGTGTAGAGAATAAAAGCATGCTTAATAAATGCAATATTTAAATAAGGAATGATAAAAGCCATAGCCAAAGAACCTAAAAAAACTCCAGGGATATAATGTGCTGCCTTTGACCAGCTCATATTGTTCTGTTTTGTATGAAAAAAACTTGACACTCCCCCTGTAAAAATAATGGAAGCAAGAGAAGTTCCAATAGCCATAAGCATTGCTTGATCAAAGGCAACTTGATGAAAATGAATTAAGAGATAAGTTAGAAGAGGGACAATTATAAGGCCGCCGCCAATGCCGAGAAGCCCAGATAGGGTGCCAACAAAGCTTCCAGCAATTAATAGCACGAGCGTTTCAGTCAGAATTTGCATGATGTTTAATGAGTTTAATAAGACGATGTCTCAGAGGGGAATCCTCTAGACTGCTGAGAAGGTTTTCGAAAGCTGACTTGGCTTGTGCAGGAAAGCTTTTAGATCGTGGTGGCATCAGTTTAGAATTTTTAACCACCAATTTTATTTTTAAAGATTTAATTGGATTTGCATAAGGTATTTCTTTTTGAATACCTTCATTTAATTCCTTCAGAAGTGAAGATTCAATAAACTTTAATTTGCTGGCAATGCTACTATTTTCAACATAGACGGTTAAGATATCGTCTCGAATCCCACCGATATGAGATAAAGGGACTAGTTTGGTTGGGGCCTTGATAGACCACAGCTTTTGATAGCTTGAAATAGAGCGATTTTTCTCTCTAATTGAGGAAAATACTTCACTTTCCAAAAGCTTGTTCACGGGCTTCATAAGTTATAATTATCTATTATTTAAGCTAAATTTAGACTTCAATGCGAATTATCTTTGTCACAAATAGTACATCAAAGCCAAAAAGTATCCATGTAGTAACTTTTGTTGCCATAATCTTTTTGCTTTTTATTGCGCTTATTCAGGGCATTAACTGGCTTGATTCGAAATATAACGGTGGTCTTGAAGAAAAGAAATCATTAATCAACCTTAAACTTGATCTTAATTTAGGGAGTTTTCAGAAAAATTTAGATGTTTATGCAGCCCAAATTGGAGAACTTCAGGCGCGTTTAATACGTATAGATAATCAAGCTCAGAGACTTCAAGATTTTGCTAAAGAGAAATTAAAAACAAATGAAAAAATGCCTAAGCTAGATCCAATAAAATCATCTGGCCAAGGCGGACCCTTCGTACCTGAAAAGAATTTTTCTGAAACTGAAGTTCAATCATTTATTGATAAGCTAACACTTGATATTGAAAAACATGAAGAGTACTACAATAATTTAGAAGCTTTTTATCTAAAACAAAGTGTTTTTAAAGACACTTTACCTAATGCCTCTCCTATCAATGTGCCTTTCAATTCATCAAGTTATGGCTGGAGGGTGGATCCTTTTTTAGGGGTAAGGGCGTTTCATGAAGGATTAGACTTTAGCGCAGATGTTGGCCAACCCATTAAGGCAACTGCTGCAGGCATTGTCTTAGCCGCTGAAGTAACCCCTGAATATGGCAATATGGTTCGTATTTCTCATGGGTCTGGACTTGAAACACGATATGCACATGCATCTAAATTATTAGTGAAAGAAGGCGAGCGTATTAAAAAGAATCAAGTTATTGCTCTAGTAGGCAATACTGGAAGATCGACAGGGCCACATCTTCATTATGAAATTAGAATGAATGGTGAGTCATTAGATCCTCGCAAGTATCTTCAATATTAATTATTTCAAACTATCTCGATTAAGAATATTCATATTATGTTAAAGACCATTGTTAAGAATTTATTTGGAAGCAGAAACGATCGACTCCTTAAAGAGTATGGTAAAAAAGTTCAGCAAATAAATTCGTTAGAAGAAGCAATTAAAAAACTGAATGACACCGCTCTAAAGGCTAAAACTTCAGAATTTAAAAAACGTCTTAGTGAAGGACAAAAACTAGATGATTTACTTGTTGAGGCTTTTGCTGTCGTAAGAGAAACAAGTCGACGTGTATTAGAAATGCGCCATTTTGATGTGCAACTTATAGGCGGCATGGCCCTTCATGATGGAAAAATTTCAGAAATGCGGACAGGTGAAGGTAAGACACTTGTTGCTACATTACCAACATATCTTAATGCCCTTGAAGGAAAAGGCGTTCACGTTATTACAGTTAATGACTATCTTGCAAAACGAGATGCTGAGTGGATGGGTCAAATATATAGATTCTTAGGCCTGGAAGTCGGTATTAATTTGTCTAGTATTTCAAGTGAGGAGAAGAAAAAAGCTTATCAAGCTGATATCACTTATGGTACCAATAATGAATTTGGTTTTGATTACTTAAGAGACAACATGATCTTCTCTAAAGAAGAGCGTGTTCAGAGAAAATTACATTACGGTTTGGTTGATGAAGTTGACTCAATCTTAATTGATGAGGCAAGAACACCTCTCATTATTTCAGGACAAGCTGAAGATAATGTCGATCTTTATACAAAGATTAATTCAATAGTAGCTAAACTTTCAAGACAAAAAAATGAAGAAGAAAATGGCGACTACTGGGTAGATGAAAAAGCACATCAAGTAGTTCTTTCAGAAAGTGGCCATGAGAATGTAGAGCAGCTACTAATTAACGCAGGATTATTATCTGAACAATCAAGCCTATATGATGCAACTAATATTTCACTTGTCCATCATATTAACGCCTCATTAAAAGCAAGGAACCTCTTCAATAAAGATCAGCATTATGTGGTGCGAGATGACAGCATCATCATTGTTGATGAGTTTACAGGAAGAATGATGCCGGGCCGCAGATGGTCAGAAGGCATTCATCAAGCCGTTGAGGCTAAAGAAGGCGTTGAAATTCAAAAAGAAAATCAAACGCTAGCTTCTATTACATTCCAAAATTATTTTAGGATGTATCAAAAGTTATCTGGGATGACAGGTACAGCTGATACGGAGGCTTATGAATTTAGTCAAATTTACGGATTAGAAACTATTATTATCCCTCCTCACAGAACAACCCAAAGAAAAGACATGATGGATAAAGTGTATCGCACTTCTCAAGAGCGATATGCTGCAGTGATTGAAGATATTAAAGCGTGTCAAAAAATCGAACAGCCAGTTTTGGTAGGCACTACGTCAATTGAAAATTCAGAGCTTATTTCTGCATTACTTACAAAAGCAAAATTAAAGCATCAGGTATTGAATGCAAAGCATCATGAAAAAGAAGCACATATTATTGCGCAAGCAGGGCGTCCAGGCATGATCACTATCGCAACTAATATGGCTGGCCGGGGAACAGATATTGTGCTGGGCGGAAGTATTGAAGCTGATATTCATGAAATTAAATTAAACGACAAATTAACTGAAAATAAAAAAGAAAAAGAAATTAAAGCACTTAAAGACGCATGGAAAGATCAGAATAGCTTGGTAGTTAAAGCAGGCGGGCTTCATATTATTGGCACTGAAAGACACGAATCAAGACGTGTGGACAATCAGCTGAGAGGCCGTGCAGGTAGACAGGGAGATCCAGGATCTAGCCGATTCTATTTATCTCTAGAGGATTCATTATTAAGAATTTTTGCATCTGATCGCGTCTCAGCTATTATGGAAAAGCTCAAGATGCCAGAGGGTGAAGCTATTGAGCATTCATGGGTAACAAAAGCTATTGAAAATGCGCAAAGAAAAGTGGAAGGGCGTAATTTTGACATCAGAAAACAGTTGCTTGAATACGATGATGTTGCAAACGATCAAAGAAAAGTAATTTATGAACAAAGAAATGAATTGCTTGATTCTGATCAAACGGCAGAAACAATCGCTGCGATGAGAGCAGATGTTCTTCGTGATCTCATGCAAGGACATATACCTCCGGGCAGCATGGAAGATATGTGGGATATTCCATCTTTAGAGAAAATTTTAGTTTCTGATTATGGTTTAAATCTTTCTATCAAAGCATGGGTTGATAAAGAACCTCAAATTGATATAGAAGAGATTTATGAGAGAGTCATTACCTTCGCTAATAAGCAATATCAGGAAAAAGAATCTTTAGTTGGCAAAGATATTATTCGGCATTTCGAAAAAACAGTGATGTTACAAAGTATTGATCACCACTGGAGAGAACATTTGTCATCTCTTGATCATTTAAGACAAGGCATACATTTACGTTCTTATGCGCAAAAAAATCCTAAGCAAGAATATAAGAAAGAGGCATTTGAATTATTTGGATATCTTTTAGATACAGTCAAAACTGAAGTCACTCGCATTACCATGGTAGTAAAAATAAAGAATGAGGCTGAAGTCAACGAGATTGATGAAAAAAATAAAGATGAAATTAAAAAATCATCTAGAAAAAAAGAAGATGCAACAAATACTTTTCCTAAAGTTGGTAGAAATGATCCATGCCCTTGCGGAAGTAATAAAAAATATAAACAATGTCACGGCACTTTAGACTAATTAAAGAGAGTTTATTATTTTGATTGAATCTCCCTGTATTGGCGTTTGCACTATTAATAAAGAGCATCAGTTTTGTGAGGGCTGCTTTAGAAGTAAAGATGAGATTTCTGAATGGATCAGACTAAGCGATGATCAAAAAAAAGAGATTAATCAATTGGC
>DATCVG010000094.1:0-2408 GCA_036567085.1 Candidatus Methylopumilus sp. | reverse complement strand
GTGGGCATCAAGTCATGCAAAAGAATCTGCGACAGAATCGATTGCACTCAGTCAACTAGGTCAAATGTTGTTAGAAGAAAAAAAATATGAAGAGGCTTTGAAAAAAGCGAACGAAGTTGATAATGAAGGTTATCTGGGTCTATCGAATGATTTAAAGGGCGACGTATTAAATGCGATGGGCAAAAAAGAAGATGCCAAAAAAGCTTACCTTGAAGCTTTAAAACGATTTGGACCTAAAGATCCTTATGCAAAATTTACACAAGAAAAATTAGAAACACTCGGAGTATAGCCGTTTGAAATTTTTTCAATGTCTTGTATTTTTACTTTTATCTTTGATCTTAGGTGCTTGCGGACCTGTTAAAGACTTTAAAGATCAAATTACAGAAAGAATTGTAGGGCAAGACCCGATCGATCCACCTGCAGATCTCAAGGAAATAAAGGCTAAACTCAATCCTAAAATTTTATGGTCCGTGAAGCTTTCTGGCAGTGAAAGTTATGAATTTTCACCAGGATTAATAGAAGATAACGCGTATGCGGCATCCTCTGATGGAACCATCATTAAAGTCGATCTAAAAACAGGCAAAACCATTTGGAAAATAAATACCGGTGAAACATTATCGGGTGGTGTGGGTGTGGGTTTAAATGAAATCACCGTCGGTACCCCTAACGGTGTATTAATCGCTTATGATTTCAATGCGAAATTACTTTGGAAGACAAGACTATCGAGTCAAATTTTAAGTGCAGCGACGATTCATGAAGGTGTGGCCATTGTGAGAACATCAGACAATCTCATTCATGCGATCAATGTCAAAGACGGATTAAAGAAATGGACTTTTTCAAGAGTAGGGCCACCATTGATTTTAAGATCAAGTGTGGGGATTGTAACAAGTGATGGTGTGATTTATGCAGGTTTTCCTGGCGGTAAACTCGCCGCCATTCGAGAAGATAATGGCACGCTGATTTGGGAAATCACAGTGGCCCAGCCTAAGGGTGTCACTGAGATTGAACGCGCATCCGATGTGACAAGTTCTCCCGTCATTGATGGATTAACCATCTATACCGTCGCCTATCAAGGAAAAATTTCAGCCGTCGATCGCGTGAATGCACGAACGCTATGGAGTCGCGATATTTCAAGTTATACAGGTTTGAGTGTCGAGGGGGCCAAAATTTATGTCGCACATACCGGCGGTGCGCTTTACGCGCTCGCGATTGAATCCGGTAAAACCTACTGGCGACAGGGCGATCTCTTAAATCGTAAACTCACAACCCCTTTAGGTATGGGTGATCATGTGGCTGTAGGCGACCTAGAAGGCTACATTCATATCTTAGACAAAGAATCAGGTCAATTTTTAGGTCGTATTCGTTTAGATGATGAACCTGTGATGCGTAAGCTCATTGAATTTGAAACGGGTAAATTTTTAGCACAGACACGTAACGGCGGACTCTACGCCATTGCTATTCAATAATCATGTTACCCACCATCGCCCTTGTTGGCCGACCCAATGTCGGTAAATCCACTTTATTTAATCGTTTAACGAAGTCTCGTGATGCGTTGGTCGCGGACCTTCCTGGTTTAACGCGCGATCGTCATTATGGCCGAGGTTTAGGTGGTGATATGCCTTATATCGTGATCGATACAGGTGGTTTTGAACCTTTAATCGAAAAAGGTATTCAGAAAGAAATGGCAAAACAAACACTTCTTGCTATTGATGAAGCCGATATTATTTTTTTTATTACGGATGGCAGACAAGGTGTCACACCGCACGATCGCGTCATTGCAGATTTACTTCGGAAGATGAATCGTAATATTTATTTACTCGTCAATAAAACCGAAGGTATGCAAAGAGGAATGGCGACTGCTGAATTTTTTGAATTAGGTTTAGGCGATCCTTTAGGTATTTCATCAGCACACGGTGAGGGTGTGCGCGATATGATTCAAATGGCTTTAGAGTCCTTTAAAAAAGAAGAAGCCGATGTTGATGAGGTAAGTCAAAAAATCCCAAAGATTGCCATCGTAGGTCGCCCTAATGTAGGTAAGTCCACACTCGTCAATGCGTTCTTAGGGGAGGATCGTGTCATTGCATTTGACGAACCGGGTACGACGCGTGACTCGATTCACATTGATATTGAGCGCAATCAAAAAAATTACACACTCATTGATACAGCTGGTATTCGCAAAAAAGGTAAAGTCTTTGAAGCGGTTGAAAAATTTTCTGTGATTAAAACTTTGCAAGCGATTGAAGAAGCGAATGTAGCAATTCTTGTGGTTGACGCAGAAGAAGGTATTACCGAGCAAGATGCGCATGTGGGTGCTTATATTTTGGATGCAGGAAGAGCGCTTGTGGTTGCCATTAATAAATGGGATCGCTTAAAAGAAGATCAAAGAAACATTGTGACGCAAGATATTC
>DATCVG010000093.1:0-2828 GCA_036567085.1 Candidatus Methylopumilus sp. | reverse complement strand
ATTTATAAGCTTCTGAAAATTTTGTTTATCAAGATATTTTTTTTGATTTAATTTTTGTAAATTAAATCTTGGGATGTGACTTTTACCAATCCATTGAATCATTTGGAGATCTCTTAGTCCACCAGGACTTTCTTTTATATTTGGCTCTAATTGGTATGCAGATTGATTATATTTTTGATGTCTAAGATCCTGCTCTTTAATTTTGCCTTGATAAAAGTGGATTGGAATGAGAGTGGCATTAATGATCTTTTTTAACTCTTTATAAAGGTCTCTGTCTCCAGAAAGATATCTACTCTCTAAAAGATTTGTTTGTATCGTAATATCTTTTTTAATTTCCCTTTTAGTCTCGTTAATGTTTCTGACGCTATGACCAATTCTTAAACCAAGATCCCATGCCAATGTAATAAAATGTTCAATTTTTTGACTTAAGGATTTATTAAGATTCTTTGGAATTAATATTAATAAGTCGATGTCAGAAAATGGAAATAATTCTTTGCGACCATATCCCCCGCAGGCGATAAGAGAGGCGCTATTTTTGAATTCAAGCCCGTCCCATAGTTTTTTTAATGCTTTATCAATAAGCAGCGAGTGATTATCAAGATAAGACTGAGCATCTCTTTTTTTTAAAAAACCTTTAATGAGGCTTAACTCATTTAAAGCGATTTCTTTTTTTAATTTGAGAATTTCTTTTTGAATCAAGATTTAATTAACAAATGAAGGCGGTGGTGGTGTTTTTTCAGAAACTGTAAGCACTTCATAGCCATTATGAGTTACTAGGATTGTATGTTCCCATTGCGCTGAGAGGCTGCGATCTTTGGTGACTATAGTCCAACCATCAGGCATTTGTTTAATATCTCTTTTGCCTGCATTGATCATAGGTTCAATTGTAAAAATCATACCCGCTTCCAAAGTAAGTCCTGTACCTGGTTTTCCATAATGAAGCACTTGAGGTTCTTCATGAAATCGCTTGCCAATTCCATGACCACAAAATTCTCGTACTACACTAAACCCATTTTTTTCAGCAAAATCTTGAATGACAAATCCGATATCGCCTAATTTTGCTCCAGGCTTTACTATTTCAATCCCGAGCCACATGGCTTCATAAGTCAGTTTACATAAACGTTTTGCTTGGATAGAGGTCTCACCCACATGAAACATCCGACTTGTATCGCCATGGAAACCATCTTTAATAACAGTAACATCAATATTTACAATATCACCTTCTTTAAGCACTTTTGGCCCTGGGACACCATGACAGATTTGATGGTTAATAGAAGTACAAATTGATTTGGGATATGGTGTGTGTCCGTCCGGTGCATAATTAAGCGGGGCGGGGATAGTATGTTGTACATTAACCATATAATCATGACAAAGTTTATCGATTTCGTCAGTGGTGATACCAGACTTTACAAAAGGTGTAATAAAATCAAGGACTTCGGATGCTAATTTACCAGCAACACGCATTTTTTCTATTTCTTGGGGATTTTTGATGTGTATTGTCATGATTGCTGCGTTTATATTGCGTTTGAGCTTATTTTTTGTGCTATTATAGCGCGCTTCCTCAAGGATCTTGAGGAAATAATTTTGCATTACCTAACGTTAGGGTGTCTATGAAAATAGATGTAATTAGGTAATGTTTTTTTAACCCATAACAACGGAGTCAAATATGTCAGTTACTATGCGTCAAATGTTAGAAGCGGGTGTCCATTTCGGCCATCAAACCCGTTACTGGAACCCAAGAATGGCACCATACATTTTTGGCGACAGGAATAAAATTCATATTGTTAACCTAGAAAAGACATTGCCAATGTTTCAAGAGGCTTTGAAGTACATTCGAACTCTTGCTGCAAATAAAGGGCGTATTCTTTTTGTAGGCACTAAAAGGCAAGCTCGAGAAATTCTTAAAGAAGAAGCATCTCGTGCGGGTGTGTCTTATGTAAACCACAGATGGTTAGGTGGCATGCTTACAAATTTTAAAACTGTTAGACAATCTATTAAGCGTCTTAATGATTATGAAGCTATGCTTCAAGACGGAAGCTTACAAAAATTTAATAAAAAAGAAGCTTTAGGTTATAAGCGCGACTATGAGAAATTGCAACGCTCAATCGGGGGTATTAAAGATATGACAGCACTTCCTGATGCAATATTCATTATTGATGTGGGACATGAAAGTGGTGCTGTAGTAGAAGCAAATAAACTTGGTATACCTATTATTGGTGTAGTCGATACAAATAACTCGCCTGATGATATTTCATATGTTATTCCAGGCAATGATGACTCAAGTAGAGCTATTAGGCTTTATGCTAGAGGCATGGCAGATGCAGTGCTGGAAGGTAAAAGCCAAGCATTAAATGAGCTTGCTAAATCAGTATCGCATGAAGAAGAGTTTGTAGAAGTAACTGAAGCAGTTACTGAATAATTTTTATGTCTTCGTTTAAAAGGGGCTCCGTGCCCCTTTTTTAATAATAAGTTTAATCACATAGAATTTAAGGAGTATCAAAGTGGCAGAAATAACCGCAAGCATGGTCAAAGACCTTCGCGATCGCACAGACGCACCAATGATGGATTGTAAAAAAGCGTTGACAGAAGCTGATGGAGATAGCGCGCGTGCAGAAGAAATTCTAAGAGTAAGATTTGGCAATAAAGCAAGTAAGGCCGCTGGAAGGTTAGCAGCAGAGGGCATTGTGATAGCTTTTGTAGCTAAAGACGGTAAAACAGGAACGCTTCTTGAGGTGAACTCGGAAACAGATTTTTGTGCCAAAAATGAAGACTTTTTAAAATACGCACATGATCTTGTAAGTGCTATTAATGAAAAAAATCCAATTAAT
>DATCVG010000092.1:0-4588 GCA_036567085.1 Candidatus Methylopumilus sp. | reverse complement strand
GTTTATACCCCTCAAAAAAAGGAATAGTGACCGATATACCAACCTGTGAAGAATTTATATCCCTCAGAAAAATTGTCTCACTATCATATTGATTAGATGCTTCAATTCTCACTTTAGGTTTTGCCTCTGCTTTAACTGATTCAATATTAGCCAGTGAAGCCTTTAACTCTGACTCCGTTGCAATTAAGTCAGGCCTCTGGATTATGGCCTGTTCAATCAATGCTTGGATATCCTGATCAATAAATTCAGGCATAACATCCATGTCATTATCGATAATTTCAATAGGTGTTCCAGGGACTGCCCCCATGATAGTAGCTAAATTTCCATAAGCAATTCGAAGCAACCCTTCATTCGTGAGTCGAGTCAAGGTGGCATTAGCAAATGAAGTGTTAACTTGAAGTTTATCTGCAGGGGTGGCAATACCTGCTATATATTTGGCTTCTGCAGCTTTAAAACTTTCTTCAAAAAGTCTTTCTGACTCAATGGATGCTTTTAAAATTGCTTTATTTGCATGGACTTGATAAAAGGCATTCACTGCATTGAGTAATACCCTCTGAACGATGGCATCTTGGGTGGCGCTTGCTGCTTTTAAAAGTTGATTAGCGTTCTCTAAGTTAGCATCTCGACCACCAAAATCATATAAAAGATAAGATGCTACGATTTGATTTTGGGTATTTCTAAAATTATTTTGTCTAACTTGGCCCTCTCTAGTTTGACTACGAATCTGATTTTCTGTGACAGCCACTGTATCTCTTAGTGAAGGGAAGAATAAAGATCGAGCTACCCCTACCTCCGCTGCCTGAATTTTTGCATTGGCATAAACCTCTTTGGTATTTGGATTATGACAAAGCGCTGCTTCGGTCACTTCAATCAAAGACAAAGGTCTGTTATAAGCCCTCGTTTGGCATGGGTCCATAATACTAGGATCAATGTAGCCTTTCGGTATTTGCTGAATTTGATCTGGATCTTTATCAGAATAAAAAATTGAATCGGCAGCGTAACTTAGGGTGAATAAATTAAAAACGATAAGGATAAAAATTCTAATCAACATAAGAAAAATTTTAGCATGCTGCAGGAACAAATCTGATAGAAGATAGAGAAATAAGGTTTAAATTTAATAAGTTATCTATTGTCATTTTTAGCTAAAAATTACTTTTCTAGAAACATTCGTATCTTTAATGACGTATAATTTTCGGATGCGTAACCTATTTTTATTGATTTTCCTCGGGCTTTTTTCAAATAGCGTTTGGTGTGTTCCCCAATATACATTAGAAGATCTAATTGATATTGCAAAAAGAGAAAATCCTATCTTGGATGTTTTAAAAGCCAAAGAGGATGCTGCGAGATCAAACGTAATTACAGCTGAATCTTATCTTAATCCATCAATTGCAATCGGCACAGGTCCTTCTCGTTTTAGGTCGCCAAATTCTAATACAAATCAACGTCGAAATTTCGATGTAAATTTATCGCAACCTCTGGAATTTCCAAATGTACGAAGTGCAAAAAAAGCTGTAGCTGAATCGCGAGTCAGTTTTGCATCATCAGTCACTGAAGCCACCCTGATTAATTTATCCTTGCAGATTAAAAAAGCTTTTTATGATGTCCTTCAAAATGAAGCTATTTTAAAAATTGCGGAAGGGGATCGAGATGCTTTGAAAAATATTCGAGAGAAAGTAGCTTTAAGAGTTGAAGTAGGAGAAGCTCCGCGATATGAGGTCATCAAAGCAGATACTGAATTAGTCGCAGCGCAAAGAGATGCAGATGCTGCAAAACTCAGAATCTATGAAAGTAAACTTTACTTAAGAGGCTTAGTAAGTAAGTCTCTGACTGATGCTTTTGATTTAACAGGCGCACTCCCATCAAGTGATATCAATTTAAATGCAGATAACCTAAAAAATGAAATCACAAAAAGCCCTAAGTTAAAACAAATTAAAGCTTCTGCAGATATTGCCGAAAATCAATTGCGTTTAGAGGAAAAACTGATTAATCCCGGAATCACCCTTAGTGCAGGAGTTGACCGAGATCCTGATATCGCCAATTATCGTTTTGGTATCAGCATCCCTATTCCAATTTGGAATCAAAGACAAGGTCAAATTGGAGAAGCTGCTGCAGGCTATCGTGAACTTCAAGCGCAGTATACCGATCAAGAATTGGCACTAAGGCGAGATATTGAGTCGGCTTTTCAGCGTTATCTCATCGCACAACAACAGGTTAAAACCTTCGAGTCAGGCTTGTTATCACAAGCTGAATCTGTTTTAAAAGTGGCTGAGTCTGCCTATCGATATGGCGAAAGGGGTATTCTTGAATATCTTGATGCGCAGAGAACTTTTCGAATAGTGAGAAAAGATTATCTCGCGTCAAAATATGATTACATCGTAGCAATTTTAGAAATTGAGCAGTTACTCGGCATAGATATTCTGGAGAATAAAATTTAAATGAAAAAAAGTATCACACACTTATGTTTACTATTACTTTCGCTCAGTCTTTTAGTGGCGTGCTCAAAACCTGAGGATAAAAGTAAAGAAAAAAAACAGGATCCGCTTGAAATCATCATTACCCCCGACATTCAGAAACAAATAAAAACAGAAGTTGTACGTTACCAAGACATTGGCGAAACGCTTATGATCCCAGGGCGTCTGGAAACTCAAAACCGAAGACTATCTAAGATTGGCTCTCCAATTACGGGCAGAGTGAGTGATTTGTATGTAAGCCTCGGTGACATAGTGAAAAAAGGCCAAGTGCTTGCTCGGATCAACAGTATCGAACTCACGCAAACACAACTAACTTTAATTAAATCTTCACAACTCATTGGGTTAAAAACTAAGGCCGTCGAGCGAGCTAAATTATTATTTGAAGCCGATGTTATTAGTAAAGCTGAAATGTTACGCATTGAAAATGAATTAGAAGCAGTTAAAGCAGATTATAGAGCCAGTCGTGACCAACTCTTGGTACTCGGTATGAGTGAAAAAGCAGTTGAAAAGCTAGAAACTTCAGGCCAAATAAATTCTTTTGCAGATATAAGAAGTCTATTTGATGGCATTATTATTTCTCGTGCCATTAATGTGGGACAAATCGTCAATCCGCAAGACAACTTATTCCATATAGCAGATCTTTCTAAATTATGGGCTGTAGCGAATATTCCAGAACAACAGGCTTCCTTTATTCAAAAAGATGAAGTTGTCTCAATCGAAATTCCTGCATTAGATAATAAACAAATAGAAGCCAAAATTATTTTTGAAGACAGCATTGTGGACCCCCAAACAAGAACTGTTATGGTTCGCGCTGAATTGGATAATCTTGGTTTAATATTCAAACCTGACATGCTGACATCAATGTATATCCGCTCAAAGAAAACATCCAAACTTGCCATTCCTGTTTCATCTGTGGTCAGGGAAAATGATCGTAAATATGTGCTTGTCCAAAATACACCTAAAACTTTTCGATTAAGAGAAGTGGAGCTCGGTTCGAGAGATGGGAACCTATTTAGTATTATCAGCGGTCTTTCTGAAGGGGAGACTGTTGTTACAGATGGTGCTTTTCATCTTAACAGTGAACGTAAGAAAAAAGAGCTTGAATAAGTATGATTGAAAAAATAGTCAGGGGTTCACTTCAAGAGAGACTAATTGTTTTAGTCTTTGCCATGGCGCTTTTAGTTGCAGGCTTTTTTGCCGTTAAAAAACTAACTATCGATGCTTTTCCTGATGTCACAAATATCCAAGTGCAAATTGCAACTCCAGCGCCAGGAAAATCACCTGAGGAAGTAGAGCGCTTTATCACTATTCCGATTGAAATTGCCATGACAGGTTTGCCTGGTGTCACAGACATGCGCTCACTTAACAAAAATTCACTATCGCTCATCACACTTGTATTTACCGATAACACAAGCGTCTATTTCGCAAGACAATTGGTCATGGAAAGACTGATGGAGGTCATGGAAAAAATGCCTGATGGTATTGTGCCAGTGCTAGGTCCAGTATCCACAGGGTTAGGAGAAGTTTTTCAATACACACTTGAAAAATCAAGTGATGAAAATAAAAAAATTTCTGAGGAAGAATTAACCGAAAGAAGAACCATTCAAGATTGGATAGTCAGGCCACTTTTAAGAAGCGTCCCCGGTGTAGCCGAAATTAATTCATTTGGTGGCTTCGTTAAACAATATCAAGCGCTGGTTGATCCTGATCGACTTAACCATTATGGGATTAAACTTCATGAAGTCTATACCGCGTTAGCTAAGAACAATACCAATACTGGTGCAGGGGTGCTTCCTCAATTTGATGAACAATTTCTGATTCGTGGTGTAGGTCTTATTAAAAACTTAGATGACATTCGTTCCATCGTTTTAAAAGAGCGTAATGGCGTACCGGTTTATATGAAAGATGTGGCTGAAGTCAAACTTGGTCATGAAGTTCGTGTGGGATCGCTTGTTAAAAATGGAGATACAGAATCAGTCGGAGCCATTGTCATGATGCTTCGCGGGGGCAATGCCAAAGAGGTTGTCACTCGCATTAAAACGAAAGTCAAAGAAATTAACGAAAAAAAATTATTACCGGGTGGCCTTCAGATTAAACCTTTCTATGATCGTAGTGAG
>DATCVG010000091.1:0-2655 GCA_036567085.1 Candidatus Methylopumilus sp. | reverse complement strand
CACCTAATCCATATAAAACTTCTTGGGTATTAATCGGAATAAATTCAAAACCACTTTGATTAATATCGGGCGCTAATAATGCCACACCATTCGGTTTACAATCTTCAAAAAAGATTTGAATGTTATCAGTGTTATTCATATCAGCCGACATGGAGGCCGCTAAGAAAGCTGCAGGGTAATGTGTTTTTAAATACGCCGTTTGGTAAGCCACCATCGCATAGGCCGCAGCGTGTGATTTATTAAATCCATAGCCTGCAAATTTTTCTAATAAATCAAAAAGTTCACGCGCCTGTCTCTCATTGAGTCCATTTTTTAAAGCACCTGCAACAAAATCTTCGCGCTGCGCATCCATTTCCTCTTGTTTCTTTTTACCCATCGCACGTCGTAATAAATCTGCAGCGCCCAATGAATAACCTGCGACCGTTTGTGCAATTTGCATCACCTGCTCTTGATAAACAGCGATACCATAAGTTTCTTTTAAAATAGATTCTGTCGACGGATGTGGATACATAATCCTTTGTTGTCCATGTTTACGTTTGCAGAAATCTGGAATCAAATCCATCGGACCTGGACGATAAAGCGCTACGAGTGCCACAATATCCTCAAAGCAATCAGGCTTCGCTTGCTTTAACATGTCTTTCATACCTCTTGATTCAAGCTGGAAGACAGCGGTGGTATTCGCATTTTTTAAAAGTTGAAACACTGTTTTATCATCAAGGGGTAAGTGATTTAAATCGAGTGGTGGTAATTGAGCATTCGTACGTAAAAGATTCGCGTTCTTTAATGCCATGGCTAGAATAGTGAGTGTGCGTAAACCTAAAAAGTCGAACTTCACTAAACCTAAGGCTTCAATATCATCCTTGTCAAATTGGCTGACTAAACTATCCCCATTCGCCTGGCAATAAATCGGTGTAAAGTTTGAAATTTTGCCAGGCGCAATTAACACACCCCCTGCATGCATACCTACATTTCGAACAATACCTTCGAGTCTTAATGCAAGATCAAAGAGTTCTTTGACTTCCTCTTCTTTGTTATAGCGATCCTGAAGTTGCGGTTCTTTGTTCAAAGCATCTTGTAAGGTAATACCTAATTCCATAGGAATCAGTTTTGCAATCCCATCGACAAAATTAAATGGAAGATCAAGCACACGTCCGACATCTCGAATCACAGCGCGTGCTGCCATCGTACCGAAGGTCACAATTTGTGAAACCGAGCCTGCACCATATTTTTGTTTCACATAATCAATCACTCGATCTCGGCCTTCTTGGCAGAAGTCGATATCAAAGTCAGGCATGGAGACACGATCAGGATTTAAGAAACGTTCAAAAAGAAGTTGATATTGAATGGGATCAAGATCGGTAATCCCTAAACTATAAGCGACTAACGACCCTGCACCGGATCCTCGACCAGGACCAACAGGCACGCCATTATTTTTAGCCCAATTGATAAAGTCAGCCACGATTAAGAAATAGCCTGCGAACCCCATTTGATTAATGATGGACGTTTCAAAAAAAATGCGCTCGTCGTATTGTTTTCTTACTTCGTTTCTTTTTGCCTCATCCGAAAAAAGTTCTTTTAAACGAACCTCTAATCCTTTTTTAGATTCTGAAATTAAAAAGTCTTCGAGCTTTTCTTGATTGGGTGTGGGGAAATCAGGTAAATAATTTTTACCTAAAGTAAATTCAAAATTACAACGTTTTGCAATCTCGACTGAATTTTGTAATGCTTCTGGAATATCAGCAAATAAAGCTGTCATCACAGTTTCATTTTTAAAATACTGTTCGTGTGAAAATAATTTAGGTCGACGTTGATCTGCCATGATGTAACCTTCAGCGATACAAGTTCTTGCTTCATGTGCACGATAATCGTCTTGATCCATGAATTGAATGGGTTGTGTGGCCACCACAGGAATTTCTAAACTTTGTGCTAAGTTTAAAGATTGATTGATAAAACGTGTTTCATTTTTTTTATCATCTCCTTCAGCAATGCGTTGAATCTCCATATAAAAACGATTCTTAAAGTGAGTGGCCCAATCCTTCATGGCATGTATGGCCGTATCTGTATGCTCTTGAAGGATTGCTTGACCCACATCGCCCATAGCACCACCTGAGAGAATAATGAGACCTTCGTTTTTTTCAAGTAACCAAGATTTTTTAATTTCGGCTCGACCGCGATATTGATTTTCTAAATAAGCACGGGTCAAAATTTCGGAAAGTGCGAGGTAGCCTTTGTCATTTTGACAAAGTGCCAATATACGATAAGGCTGATCACGATTGATTTCATTTTCAATCCAAAGGTCAGCACCTAAAATAGGCTTAATCCCTTTTTCACGCGCCTTCTTATAAAACTTCACCAAACCAAACACATTATTTAAATCGGTGAGCGCTAATGCCGGCATGTTTTCATCAAATGCCTTATCCACATAGTCATCAATGCGCACAATGCCATCGGTGATGGAGTATTCGCTATGACACCTTAAATGAACAAATGAGACAGGATGAGCTTCTGACATGGCTCTATTTTAAAGGATGAATGACTTAAAAATGAGCACTGACTCACAAAAAAAATGCTTGATCTACCCATAAAAAAATAACTCATGTATATTGTCAACTATTACTCAATTTTTAAGGAAGTACATCATGGCAGTCACACTCA
>DATCVG010000090.1:0-1930 GCA_036567085.1 Candidatus Methylopumilus sp. | reverse complement strand
GGTTATTTAGAATTTTCATTGCCTTATATGAAAGTGATTTTGTCTAATTTAAAAATGATGAGTAGTAAAAATATTCCATCGATTATATTTACTAAAGGCGGCGGTCTTTGGCTAGAGGATCAAGTCACAGCAGGATCTGATGCATTAGGACTTGATTGGCAAACTGATATTGGAATCGCACGGCAAAAAGTGGGTCAAAAAGTAGCACTTCAAGGCAATTTAGATCCTGCGATTTTGTTATCTAAACCTGAAGCGATTGAAAAGGAAGTCAAACGTATATTAGATGGTTACGGTGCAGGCACTGGTCATATTTTTAATTTAGGCCATGGTATTACAGAACACACACCACCCGAAAATGTAGACGTGATGCTGACGACTGTGCGTGAATACAGCCAGCAATTTCACATCAGCTAAAATTTAATTTGTATTTTGTTGAAGTCTGGCAATGCGATCATCTAAACTTGGATGCGTCGAAAATAATTCTTTAAGGCCCATGCCTTGTTCACCTGAAATACCTAATGCTGCGATTGATTTTGGTAAAGCGCTAGATTCATATTGCGCCTTGAGTCGTTTGAGAGCTGCAATCATTTTTTGTTTTCCTGCGAGTTGGCCACCACCCATATCAGCTCGATATTCGCGTTGACGAGAGAACCACATGACAACAATCGAGGCTAAAACACCCAATAACAATTCTGAAATGATCATCGTGATAAAAAATGCAGGACCAGTCCCTTCTTTGGTCTTAAATACGACCTTATCTACTGTGTAACCAATGACGCGTGAGAAGAACAAGACAAATGTATTCACAACACCTTGTATGAGTGTCAATGTGACCATGTCGCCATTGGCGATGTGAGATATTTCGTGACCAATCACTGCTTCAGCTTCGTCTTTTGTCATCATTTCAAGTAAGCCTGAAGACACAGCCACAAGAGAACTATTGCGACTCATCCCTGTTGCAAACGCATTGACAACTGGAGAGTTAAAAATAGCCACTTCAGGCATTTGAATGCCGACTGCTTGCGATTGATTTTTGACTATATTCATGAGCCAAATTTCATCAGGCGTTTTGGGATTGTCGATGGTGACAGCGCCCGACATTTGTTTGGCTGACCACTTTGAAATGGCTAGCGAAATGAAAGCACCGCCAAAGCCCATCACCGCTGCAAAAATTAAAAGACTGTTAAGATTAAGCCCATTCGCATTAAGGAAGGGTTCTACACCAAGTAATCGCATGGTGATAGAAAGAACAAAAACAATGGCAAGGTTCGTAACAAGAAAATAAAAGATACGCTTCATCTTAAAAAAATTCCTTAGTTAGTTTGATCAATAACTGCATTTACTTGAACGGATACTTTTTGTCCTACACGATATTTAGTTTGCGTCTCTTCTTCGAACTCATGCCCATTGTAGGAAAAAGTCGTCAAATAACCCTCTTGAACCCTTTGGTAATTATCACGTTGCGTACAACGTTCAACATTATTTGTGTCATTGGTATCGGCATTTTGCACACGGTCACCCACAACAGCACCTACTGCGGCACCTACTGCACCTGCAGCGACTTTGCCATTACCTTTACCAACACGACTGCCCAATAGACCGCCTGCCACACCACCAATAATCGCACCGGCAATACCTTTTTCTTTTGGCGGAGCTGCTTCAGTTGAGGTTTGACATGAAGAAATAGGGCGGTTGATTTCAACATAGCGAGGAGTCACACGCTTGACGATCGCCATATCTGAAAATTCTGCTGCAAAACTTAAATTGGATATAAGAAGGGATAAAGTAATCGCGATTGTTTTCAAAATATTCTCCACAATAATTTGTAATACTATCTTTAAGAGCTTTCGATGAGATTTTAGTTCAAAAAGCAGAATCAATAAATTAATTTAATCATAAATAAATCATATAGTTACAGAATAACTAGCGC
>DATCVG010000089.1:0-2309 GCA_036567085.1 Candidatus Methylopumilus sp. | reverse complement strand
AAGGCATACGGCGCACGCCTGATAAGATCATCGATCACTTGATCTAAAGTTTCTGTTTTTAATTCTTTGTTTTTGCTTGACGCTTTAATAAGTCTTTCTCGTTGATCGTATGTTAATAAAATCATATTATTTCCTATCTATTTTAAGATTATAAAAGTTCATACCAATAAAAAATCCATTTTGTCAAATCTATACACATTAACCTTTCGTTTGCTAGTTTGTTTCCATGTATTCTTATGGGATATGCCTTGCCTGTCTGCAATATGCACCCAACCCATTGCTTTCCAAAAAATATTACTTTCTAAATCATCAGCACAACCACATTGCCATCTAAATGTAAATTTTTTTTCTCCATAATTAATGACATGATCAAGTAATAATTTACCTCTTAGTAACTTTCTTGCGTCTGTTTGAATACATATTTGAGCTATACGACCTATTCTCATATTTGCATTAGGTAATCCAAAACTACATAAACAAAAACCTACCAAATCTTCATTGCACTCTATTACAAATAATTTATCGTTACAAACATTACTCCACCTATCACCTGTTTTAATTCCTGTAATTGCAGCTTCATAGGCCATTTTAGGAATAAAACCTAAAGAACTACTTTCTTTTTTACTTAAATTAATGACATAAGGTAAATCGTCTAAGATAGCTAGTCTTACATTACCTAAATCATCAGTCATATAATCATTTCCTGCTGTATATTTGTTGCTTGTTTTATTCTTTCCTCTTGTAAAAATTTATAATTTTCATTAAGTTCACATCCTAAATATTGACGGCCAAGTTCTAATGCAACCTGAGCTGTAGTGCCACTACCCATGAAAGGATCAAACACTATCCCTGTTTTAGTTTCGTTTGTGTCACACTGACATTGCTTAACTAAACCACCATCGATGTAATTGTTAGCGCATTTTAATCCGCTCTTATAAAACACTTCAGTCATGGCCTGATCATACTTGTCATCAAGTAATAACATCTTTTTTAATTTGATCCAATCTTCTTTGCTAGGATAGCTCCCACCTTTCTCAAACCAATGATGTGGCGCCTGAGTGCCGAATGATGTCTCTATTTGATCAATCGTCAACTCTTGTAAATGTCTATTGAATTGAAGATACTCTCTCATCTCATCGTGATTAGGTAAGTTCCTATATTCGATGACTTGATTTCTAAACTCTTCTTCTAATATTGCGTAAGGCTTTTTATCTTTATTACTTTCTACAATATTTTTTCTAATCTCTGCAACTTCATCAAGAGTTAAATTTCGCTCAACTTTCTTTTGTCTTTTATATGGTGTGTTGCAACTTACGCAAATCTTTTCAGGGCATCCTGCTTTAATACATGGCTCGATTAAATTTTTTGGAAATGTAGCGAAGTGTGCACCTTTGTACGGTCTAGTATTCACAGTCCATACTGATCTTTTATTTCTCATGCCATCATAAATTTTATATTCAGCAGGTCTTGAGTTCACACCTTTTTCTTTTAATCTTTCAGCACTTCCTTTCGCGGCTTTGGTTCCCGCAGGCGTAACACCTTCTTCTTTAATTGCGTCGCTATCAAAAAAATATTTATCTGATTTAGATAATAAAAAAATATATTCATGTGCCTTCGTGCATCGATCTGTCACTGACTCGGGCATTGGATTTGGCTTATGCCATATGATGTCTTGTCTTAAATACCATCCATCCGCACGCAACGCAAAAGCAAGCATCCACGGTATGCCAATCAAATCTTTATTCTTTAGTCCTTGTGACTTTAGCATCTTTGTATTTCGTGTAGGGCTATTGCCTTTATCTAATACATGAGCATCTTCTCGATTAGTTCCTTTGGCTAATGTTTGACCAATACTTTTACAGTCTTTGTAACTTGAGTAGCTGTCACCAATGTTGACCCATATCACGCCATCGTCTGTAAGCAGGTTTTTAACTAATCTAAAAACATTTACCATTTCTTTAATGTAATCTTCGGGCGTTTGCTCAAGACCTATTTGATTATCAACTTTAATAGCACCGCAATCAGGACATTCATCTTTCCATTTTGCGCCATCCGTTCCTTTAGTCGTCTTGGCTATCTCAGCATGCCTGCTACCTTCTTGCATGGGATAATCATACCTACTTTTAAGCTTTGCTGATTTATGATCACAGCTTATGCTTCCGCCTTTCCAAGATGCTGTGCCATAATCACGGAGACCGTAATACGGTGGCGATGTCACACACATTTGAACCTTTACACCTTCATCGATTAATTGCTTCATGGTGATTCGATTGTCACCAAACACTATTTTATTCATCGTCATCCATTTT
>DATCVG010000088.1:0-8098 GCA_036567085.1 Candidatus Methylopumilus sp. | reverse complement strand
AAATTATAGAATTAATCACCATTAATAGATCATGAATGATTTAAACTATGACCTATGAGTGAATTACAAAATACATTAAACAACTTAACTTCCGCTGAAGATCAGTCCGCTTGGGGCGATTTAGTGATTTGTCGAGTAGAAGTTGATTTGCCTAATTGGCTTTCGCAGCTCGCGGGCGGTAACAATTGGCAAGTTTACTCTGAATCCGAATATGACCACTCTATTAGTTTCTTGTTGCGACAAGGCAAAAAGGAAGCTGAAGTGACTTTGTTTAACAATGGCTATGCGCAAGTGGATCTTAACGGTAAATCAATTTTTGATGGATCCATCACTTCAGGCACAAATAAATGTGCGCATTTAACTTATTACCGTGCCGACAATGGCGATCCTATCGTGCTAAATTAATAATCCCTTGTTGTCACAAATTGAGTGAGCGCCAAGAGCGCATCTTTATAAACTGAAGATGTAATGTGTTGAATTAGTTTTTCGCCTTTTTCTATCTCTTCTTTTGCAAGCTCTCTTACATATTCTAATGCTTTGGTTTCTTTGACAGCATTTAAAACACTTTCTAGCTCTGTTAAGCCGCCATTTTCAATGGCCGCCCTGATAATGTTTTTTTGCTCATCACTACCTTTCTTCATGGCATATAAAAGAGGTAGTGTAGGTTTGCCTTCGGCTAAATCATCGCCTAGATTTTTCCCTATTTCTTCAGGATTGCCTGATAGATCAAGAACATCATCAATCAACTGAAAAGCAATACCCATATGCTTCCCAAACTGAGCAAGAACTTTAATATCATTATCATCAGCGCCACCGATAATGGCACCGAGTTCGGCCGCAGATTCAAATAATTTAGCTGTTTTGTAGTAAACAACTTTTAAATAATCTTCATCCTCAATAGAAGCGTTATGAATATTTAGGAGTTGCAAGACCTCACCTTCTGCAATTGTGTTTGTTGTATTTGCCAAAACCTCCATAACCTTCATGTGATTAATTTTCACCATCATCTGAAATGCTCTAGAGTAGATAAAATCACCCACTAAAACGCTCGCAGCATTTCCAAAAATAGTATTCGCTGTTTTGTGGTTTCTTCGTTTTGTGGATTGGTCTACCACATCATCGTGAAGAAGGGTTGCGGTATGAATAAACTCAATGACAGCAGCCAATTCATGGTGCTCTTTTCGAACAGGTCCAAAGAGTCCGCCAACCAAGAGAAGGGTGCTGGGTCTTAAACGCTTGCCGCCACCTTGAATAATATGGCCTGCGACTTGGTTTACGAGAGGCACTTCGGAATGAAGTGAGGCGCGAATAACCTCGTTTACGGCCAGTAAATCGCTTTTAATTGGGGATAAAATGGTGCTAAGAGTCACAAAAACAAGGCTTCAAGGGTTTTTAAAGGCTTATTTTAACATAGCCCTCTCCACTGCTTTTGTAGGCAAAAACCTTCATCTTTAGCCTTGAAGAGTTTGCTTAACAAGCCTAATTTAAGTATAATTCGCGATTCTTTTAAAGTTGTTAAAGTTTGAGGTTTTATCATGTACGCAGTAATCAAAACAGGTGGTAAGCAATATCGCGTAAATCAAGGCGATAAGCTTAAGATTGAAAAAATAGCAGGCGATGTGGGCGCGAATGTCGTTCTAGATCAAATTTTGACAGTCGTTGATGGTGATAATGTGACGATAGGCTCTCCTATTGTAAGAGGTGCAAGCGTTACAGCAACCGTAGTAAGCCATGGACGCCATGATAAAGTGCGAATTTTTAAAATGCGTCGTAGAAAACACTACCGCAAATCTCAGGGCCACAGACAAAGCTTTACTGAGATTCAAATCGATAAAATATCAGCTAAATAATTTAAGGATTAATCATGGCACATAAAAAAGCAGGGGGAAGTTCAAGAAATGGTCGTGACTCCCAAGCCAAACGTTTAGGGGTAAAAGCTTTCGGTGAGCAAGTAGTTTCAGCTGGTAGTATTATTGTTCGTCAACGCGGCACTAAAATGCACCCGGGTGTGAATGTGGGTATGGGCAAAGACCATACTCTTTTTGCAAAGACTGACGGTAAGGTAACCTTTGCCATCAAAGGTGCATTAAAACGTAAAACCGTTAATATTGTTCCAGTCTAAGCAATTCTGAGATTCTTCAAAGCCCTGTCAGTTGATAGGGCTTTTTTATTTGGTAAATTGATATTATGAAATTTATAGACGAAGCAACTATTAAGATTTACGCAGGCGATGGCGGTAATGGCGTTGCAACATTTCGTCGAGAAAAATATGAGCCTATGGGAGGTCCAAGCGGAGGAGATGGCGGCCGGGGAGGCTCTGTATTTTTTGAAGCCGATCAAAATTTAAATACACTCGTTGATTATCGTTATACGCGCACTTTAAAAGCGCAAAGAGGTGAAAATGGAAGAAGTGCAGAATGTTACGGCGCTAAAGGCGATGATTTAATATTGAAAGTACCCGTAGGGACTGTCATTTCAGATAAAGCGACCGGAGAATCTTATGCTGATTTAAGCCATCATGGGGATAGAGCGCTTCTAGCCAAAGGCGGTAAAGGTGGATTGGGTAATATTCATTTTAAGTCGAGTATTAATCGAGCGCCACGACAATGCACTAAAGGCGAGCCCGGGGAAGAATTTGAACTTTACCTAGAGCTTAAAGTATTAGCTGATGTCGGCCTTTTAGGTATGCCAAATGCAGGCAAATCTACTTTTATAAGATCTGTGTCGGCTGCAAAACCAAAAGTAGCCGATTACCCCTTTACAACATTGCACCCTAATTTAGGTGTGGTAAGAGTAGGAGAGAATCAAAGTTTTGTGATTGCTGATATTCCAGGTTTGATTGAAGGCGCATCAGAAGGGGCTGGATTAGGGCATCAATTTTTAAGACATCTTGCCAGAACTACATTACTCTTACATCTAGTTGATATTGCACCCTTTGATCCTGCAATCAATCCAGTAGATGAAGCGCGAGCTATTGTGAATGAGCTTAAGAAATACGATGAACTCTTGTACCAAAAACCACGTTGGTTGATTTTAAATAAAATTGATATGTTGGAAGACGTTGCAGAGAAAGTAAAAACATTTATAAAATCTTTTGGTTGGACGGGTCCTGTATATTCAATCTCCGCTATTAAAGGGGTTGGTTGTAAAGAGCTTACATATGACATCATGACTTTTATAGAAGAAAATAAAAAAAATCAAAATGAAATCATTATTAACGAATAGCCAGCGCATTATTATTAAAGTGGGTTCTAGCCTAGTGACCAATCATGGTGAAGGGCTGGATCAAAAAGCTATTGCTTCGTGGGTAGAGCAGATTGCTCACCTCGTTAAATCAGGCAAAGAAATTGTTTTGGTGACGAGTGGTGCTGTAGCTGAAGGTATGCAAAGATTAGGTTGGAAAGCCAGACCTACTTTAATTAATGAATTACAAGCGGCCGCAGCTATAGGTCAAATGGGTTTGGTACAAATTTATGAAAAGAATTTTTCACAACACGAATTAAAAGCTGCACAAATTTTATTGACACATGATGATCTTGCAGATCGAAAAAGATATCTCAATGCACGTTCTACATTAAATACTCTTATAGAGCTTAAAGTCATTCCAATTATTAATGAAAACGATACAGTCGTTACAGATGAAATTCGTTTTGGTGATAATGATACATTGGCATCATTAGTTGCTAATTTAATTGAAGCGGATCTTTTAGTTATTTTGACTGATCAACCAGGATTATTTTCTGAAGACCCTAGAGAAAATAAGGAAGCTAGGTTAATTCATTATGGTGTTGCAGGAGACTTGTCTCTTGAGGCTATGGCTGGAGGCGCAGGCTCTTTAATAGGCACAGGCGGTATGTTGACAAAAGTTTTGGCAGCTAAACGCGCATCTAGAAGTGGTGCTCATACCATTATTGCATCAGGTAAAGAAGAAAATGTTTTAATTCGACTCAGCCAAGGCGAGATGATAGGCACTCATTTAGAAAGTAAACAATTAAAAGTTGCAGCAAGAAAACAATGGCTTGCCGATCATTTACAATTAAGGGGTAAATTAGTATTGGATGATGGCGCTATTCAAGCACTAAAAAAAGAGGGTAAGAGCTTACTCCCTATCGGCGTAACTAAAGTCGAAGGTGATTTTGATCGAGGTGAAGTGGTTGTTTGTGAAGATCCAGAAGGACGCGAAATTGCACGCGGACTTATTAATTACAATGCAACTGAAACAAAAAAAATTATGGGCAAGCCCTCTAATGCGATAGAAAATTTATTAGGATACATTGATCAGCCTTCTTTGATTCATCGAGATAATTTAATTTTACTTTAAGATTTTTAAAGGGAGTTTTTCATGGCAGAAAATAAAAAACTTGTAGCCATTATCATGGGGTCAGACAGTGATTGGCCAGTCATGAAGTTTGCAGCACAAATGCTTGCAGATTTTGAAGTGCCCTATGAAGCTCAAGTGATTTCCGCTCATAGAACTCCAGACCTCATGTTCAAGTTTGCTGAACATGCTGCAAAGGAAGGTTATCAAATTATTATTGCAGGTGCTGGAGGTGCTGCTCATCTTCCAGGTATGGTTGCCTCTAAAACAACATTACCCGTATTAGGTGTACCTATTCCTTCCAAGCATCTTCAAGGTCAAGACTCTTTATTATCTATTGTTCAAATGCCACGAGGTATTCCTGTAGCAACTTTTGCTATTGGAGAAGCGGGTGCTGCAAACGCAGGACTTTTCGCAGTATCTATTTTGGCGCATGAAAATAAAGTGTTAGCTAAAAAGCTTGAAATCTTCAGAGAGAAGCAAGCAAAAAAAGTGATTGATATGAATTTATCGGAGAAGCCTTGAGTCAATTCGATCAACCGATTTTACCTTCAGCGATGCTTGGTCTTCTTGGGGGAGGCCAACTGGGCCGCTTTTTTGTCATTGCAGCTCACGAGATGGGCTATAAAGTGACTGTTTTAGATCCTGATCCAAATAGTCCCGCAGGAGCCATCGCAGATATTCATTTATGTAAAGCTTTTGATGATTTATCGGCACTGGAAGAGATGAGAAATACATGCCAAGCCGTGACTACGGAATTTGAAAATGTATCTGCTGATAGTATGGATTTTATATCCAAAAAAATATATGTAAGTCCATCTGCAGAATCAGTAAGAATTGCTCAATACCGTGTTCTAGAAAAAATTTTCTTAAAAGAGTCAGGTCTTCCTGTAGGTCCTTTTGAAATTATTAGAGAAGATAAAGACATTCCTTCGGAAACCTCTTCAATTTACCCTGCGATTCTAAAAATCGCGCGTTTTGGTTATGACGGCAAAGGTCAGGCAAGAGTAGCTTCACAAAAAGAAGCTATAGCCGCATTTCATCAATTCTCAAAACAAGAATGTGTATTAGAAAAAATGCTTCCTTTAGATATGGAAGTTTCTTTGGTTTTAGCGCGAGATCAAAAAGGCTATATCAAAACATTTAATGTTTCAGAAAATATTCATACGAATGGTATTCTCGATGTGTCTATTGTGCCAGCTCGCTCAGCAAAAGCGATTAATGATTTGGTAGATCAACTCGCAAAACGCGTAGCCGAAGCGCTTAATTATGTTGGTGTTTTAGGTGTTGAGTTTTTTATTAGTGAAGGCAAAGTTTTTGTAAATGAAATTGCTCCTAGACCCCATAATTCTGGACATTACACCATTGATGCCAATGTGACGAATCAGTTCGAACAGCAGGTAAGGGTATTAACAGGTCTCCCGCTCGGAAGCACACGACTTCATTCATCTGCAGTGATGGTGAATCTTTTGGGAGATGTTTGGACAAATAGCAAAACAAAAGAACCTGAATGGGATAAAGTCTTTAGAGAGCCTAGTTTAAAAATGCATCTTTATGGCAAACACGAAGCAAGGTCAAGTCGTAAAATGGGCCACTTTACAGTGCTAGATGAGAAACTAGATATAGCCTTTCAAAAGGCTATGGAAGTAAGAAAACTTTTAGGAATTGCTTAGATCAAAGAGAGAAGCTCTCTTTGATATTAAGCCATTGATTTGATTGCTGCGTTTAAGCGTTGTTTATGTCGTGACGCTTTGTTCTTGTGAATAATCTTTTTGTCAGCAATACGGTCGATGACTGAAACATTTTCTTGGAAAGATGTTTTTGCAGCCGCTTTATCGCCTGATTGAATTGCTTTTAAAATCTTTTTGATTGCAGTACGCAAAGTTGAACGCAAACTTGCATTGTGGGCTCGTTGCTTCGTTGCTTGGCGGGCACGCTTTCTAGCTTGTGCGGTATTTGCCATGTTTATCCTTTAATTAATATCTTTATATTACGAAGGCGAGAATTTTAGCGATATTTGAGGTTTTATACAAGATAAAACGTTCATTTTAAGCCTAAATTTCAGTCATATTCCCTTGATATTCTAAGCTAATCAATATTTTTCTTGGAAATCTTGATAAAACAACCGCCATGCTAAAATCTTTGTAATTTAGTGATACTTAAATAGATAAAATCAATGAATCTTCTTAAAGCGCTCGCAACCGTCGGAAGTATGACTTTCGTATCAAGAATTTTAGGTTTTGTGAGAGATAGCTTAATCGCTAAAATTTTTGGTGCAGGCATGGAAACGGATGCCTTCTTTGTAGCTTTTAAAATCCCTAATTTATTAAGACGCATTTCTGCTGAAGGTGCTTTTTCTCAAGCCTTTGTCCCGATTCTTGCTGAGTACAAGAATAGGCGAAGTTATGAAGCCACATACCTTTTGATTAATCATGTGTGTTCATTATTGAGTCTTTTTCTCATTGTTATCACATGTGTAGGTATTTTTGCAGCACCTTGGCTTGTCTATATTAGCGCGCCCGGTTTTATTGAGCATTCAGAAAAATTTCAGCTTACCGTTGATTTATTGAGGATTACATTTCCTTATATCTTTTTTATTTCTTTAGTGTCGATGGCTGGGGGCATTCTTAATACATTTAACAAATTTTCAGTACCGGCTTTTACACCTGTATGGCTTAATTTATCCTTTATTTTTGCAGCATTATTTTTTGCGGACTATTTTGATCGACCTATTTTAGTATTGGCCTGGGCTGTATTTGTTGGAGGCGTTCTACAGTTAGTTTTTCAGATTCCTTTTTTAAAGGAGATTGGATTTATTCCCAAATATCAGTTTGATCTTAAAGATGAAGGTGTATGGCGAATCATAAAGCTTATGGGGCCTGCTATTTTTGGGGTGTCTATCGCGCAACTTTCTTTACTTATCAATACTATCTTTGCATCCTTTCTTGAGACCGGGAGTGTTTCATGGCTTTATTATGCGGATCGATTAATGGAATTTCCGGCAGGCGTTTTAGGTGTCGCGCTCGGTACAATTTTACTTCCGAGCCTTTCAAAATCATATTCAGGCAAAGACCAGAAAGAATATTCGGGCTTGCTTGATTGGGGCTTAAGATTAACATTCATTCTTGTAGCTCCAGCAGCTGTAGCACTTGCCGTACTATCACTTCCTTTAATAACAACCTTATTTCATTACGGTGCTTTTAATAGGCACGATGTTTTAATGACACAACAAGCCACAATTGCATACAGCTTTGGATTGATGGGTTTAATTATGATTAAGGTGTTAGCCCCTGGATTTTATTCAAGACAGAATATTAAGACCCCGGTCAAAATTGCTCTCTTCACTTTATTTTCCACGCAATTGATGAATATGGCATTTATCGGCCAATTTAAACACGCAGGTTTAGCGCTCGCGATAGGTTTAGGCGCTTGTTTAAATGCAAGTCTTCTTTATTACCACTTAAGAAAAGAAAAATATTACAAGCCACATGAAGGATGGACTCAGTTTTTAATAAAGCTTTTTGTCGCATTAACCTTGATGGGATTAACTTTATTTTATTTAAAAGGAGATTCATCTCTTTGGCTTGAATATTCCATCTCAAAAAGATTAATTTATTTAGTGATACTTATTCTTGTTGGTTCTAGTGTTTATTTTGGCGCGCTATGGGTGATGGGATTAAGAATACAATCATTCATTCGAAGAGCCATCTAATTTTTCGTAATGCAAGTCTTTAGACATTTTCCATTGAATTCGAATGCGCCTATTGGCCTTACCATTGG
>DATCVG010000087.1:0-13880 GCA_036567085.1 Candidatus Methylopumilus sp. | reverse complement strand
GCTTTGGCAGCATCAAGAATTAGCTTCACTATTTAACCAATCACTCGAGAATTTTAATACATGAAAAAATGGCTTATTAGGCTGATAATTCTTTTTATTCCCATCTTAATTTGGATTGTTCAATTTCTAATCACACCACTTCAAATCAATAAATCAGATTTGTCTATAGAAATTGAATCTGGCAGCAGTTTAAAAAGGATTGCTTTTCAGCTCGTTGATGAAAAAATTCTCAATGAACCTTGGAGATTTATTATACTTACCAAAGCTTTGGGACAGTCCAGAAAACTAAGGCCTGGGAATTATAATCTTAATCCAAATATTACGCCTTACCAATTATTGAAATCTTTTGTCGATGGGCGCGCCACTGAAGGCTCTATTACTTTTATAGAAGGACAAGATCTTCATTCGATGTTAGAAAAAATTAAAGCGAACGATAGTATCAAAAAAACAATGAACCCCTACGATACAAAAGCTATTGCTATAGCAGTTGGAATCCCTTTTGAGTCAGCTGAAGGACAATTTTTTCCTGACACTTATTATTTCAGTAGAAATACTACCGACATCGAAATTTTAAAAAGAGCTTATAAGTCGATGCAAAAAAAATTAAATTATGAATGGGCTCATCGATCAGAGGAGGTCCCCTACAAAAATAGCTATGAAGCTCTCACAATGGCTTCTATTATTGAAAAAGAAACAGGTAAGTCAATAGAAGCGAATCTTATCTCTGGAGTATTTGTAAATCGATTAAGTATTAATATGAAATTACAGAGCGATCCTACAGTAATATATGGACTCGGTAAAAAGTTTACTGGAGATATTACAAAAAAGGATTTGATTACGGACACACCTTACAATACATATACAAGAGAAGGATTGCCTCCAGGTCCTATAACAATGCCAGGGTTAATTTCTATTCGAGCTGCTCTTCACCCCACAAAAACAGAAGCTCTTTTTTTTGTGGGCAAGGGTGATGGCACACATTACTTTTCTGCTAATTTAAATGAACATAATAATGCTGTCAGAAAGTATCAGATTAAATGATAAACAAAGGAAAATTTATTACATTTGAAGGCGTGGATGGTGCAGGAAAAAGTACGCATATTGACGAAGTTATATCTTTTCTCGAATTACAAAAAATTGAGGTTATAAGAACAAGAGAGCCTGGAGGAACAAAACTTGGAGAAAAATTAAGAGAATTGCTTCTTCATGATGAGATGGATCCTGAAACAGAAACACTTCTTATGTTTGCAGCTAGAAAGCAACATATCGCAGAAATTATCAAGCCAGCACTTGATAAGGGTGTATTTGTAGTATCTGATCGTTTTACTGATGCTACCTACGCTTATCAATATGGTGGTAAACAAGTATCTTATTCTAAAATTGAAGCGCTTGAATCGTGGGTGCATCCAGAACTCAAGGCTGATCTTACTTTGTTATTTGATTTACCTGTAGAAATAAGTATTGAACGTTTAAAGAAAAATAGATCTCCCGATAAGTTTGAAAAAGAAGATGAATCTTTTTTTAATCGCCTTAGAAATGTATACCTCGACCTCGCGAGACAAAATCCTAATCGTTATAAGATTATTAATGCAAATCAAGCTATTGAATCTGTTGCTCAAGATGTCATTAAGGCAATTAAATCTATTTTATGATGAACTCTATTTACCCTTGGTTTAAAGATGCTTGGATTGCTATTCATGAAAATGAAAAGCTTCCCCACGCGTTAATTCTAAAAGGCAAAGAAGGTATTGGAAAATATGATTTTGCAATGAAATTTACAAAATCATATTTATGTCAAAACCCTCTTGCTAATCATTTTCCTTGCGAGGTATGTTCAAGTTGCGAGTGGTTTCCTGAGTCACATCCTGATTTCAAACATATCGCCCCTATTGAAAGTGAGGATGATGAATCATCAAAAAGAAAAACTATTCGTAAAAAGAGTATTGTAATTGATCAAATTCGAGAACTCTCAGAATATCTTGAACTTTCAGCTCATCAAGAAAGTGGTAAACGTGTTGTTTTGATTGAGCCAGCAGACTCCCTTAATCAGGCAGCATCTAATGCGCTGCTTAAAATTTTAGAGGAGCCACCAGAAAATACCCTATTCATTCTTATATCAAGCCAAATACAAAAACTCATTGCTACTATCCGAAGTCGTTGCCAATTATTAGACCTTAGAGGCCCGTCATTAGATGAGGCTAAATTATTTTTGATTGATCAAAATATAGCCCATGAAGAAAGTTTGCTCTCATTTACTGGTGGCTCACCATTTACTGCTATTAAAGAATTAGAAAATAAACCGGAGCGCGAGGTTGTTACCCAATTATTATCTCAAGGCCATAATATCGATATCACGAAAGTTAATTATGCGATTCTGACTCAAGGGCTTGATTGGACATTAAATATGATTCAAAAATGGACTTTTGATTTATTGCTAAACTTTCATACGCAACAGAGTTATTATTTTACAAAGGAAGAGAAGTACATTCACTCTCAAGCAAAACAAATTAATTTGAATGCCTTACTTTTATTTACAAACGAATTAAATGAATTAAAAAAAATTGCATCACACCCAGTGAATCAGGAACTTCAACTGCAAAACATTTTTATTAAATACAAACAAATTTTTGAGCCATCATGACAAGCTTTGTAGATTCTCATTGCCATATTAATTTTCCAGAGCTTTATCAAAATATAGATTCTATTCTTTCGAAAATGTTATCTAATAAAGTTACCCATGCCTTATGTGTGAGTGTTACTTTAGACAAATTACCTGATATATTTAAGATTGCTGATACCTACCCACATATTTTTGCATCTGTTGGCGTTCATCCAGATTACGAAGATATTGAGGAGCCCTCTGTGGAGGAGTTATGTCACTTTGCCAAAGGGAATAATAAGGTTGTAGCTATTGGCGAAACTGGACTAGATTATTTTAGAGTGCAAGGTGATCTTACATGGCAAAGGGATCGCTTTAGAACACATATTAAAGCGGCTATTCAATCAAATTTACCTCTTATTATTCATACTCGAAATGCAGCAGAGGATACTTTAAAAATTATGCGAGAGGAGGGCGCAAATCATGTAGGGGGTGTAATGCACTGTTTTACAGAATCCCTTGATGTAGCTATTGAGGCCATTAAACTTAATTTTTATATTTCATTTTCAGGCATTGTGACATTTAAAAATGCAACAGATCTTAAAGATGTTGTGAAAGCTGTTCCGCTTGATCGAATTCTTATTGAGACTGACTCTCCATATCTAGCGCCTGTACCTTATCGAGGTAAAATAAATGATCCATCGAATGTGATTCATGTGGCAGAAGAAATTGCAAAACTAAAAAATATTTCAGTGGAAGAAGTTGGTGACCTAACCACACAAAATTTCTTTAAGCTTTTTTCAAAATGCCGTCCTTCGAATTAACCATTCTTGGAAGTGGATCAAGCGCGGGCACCCCTGTTGTTGGATGTAATTGTGAAACTTGCTTATCTGTCAATCCGAAAAATAAGCGTACGCGTTGCTCATCTCTTATTAAATTAAAATCAGGCGAGCATATTCTTATTGATACAAGCCCTGATTTACGTTTTCAATCTCTAAGAGAATCAATCCCAAGAGTTGATGCTGTGCTTTATACACATACTCACGCAGATCATCTTCATGGTATAGATGATTTAAGAGCTTTTTGTCAGTTACACAAAATGCAAATACCTTTATACGGAAAAAAAGAGTCAATTGAGCACATTGCATTAAAATTTGGCTATACATTGAACGAACCTAAAGGGTTTTGGGAAATGCCTGTTTTAAAAGCAATGCCAGTCAATGATCCATTTGAGCTTTTTGGCGAACTTGTAACGCCAATTCCTGTTACACATGGAAAATCAGAAATCTATGGTTATCGCATTGGAAATTTAGCTTATCTCACTGATGTATCCGATATTCCTGACAACTCACTGAACCTTTTAGATGATTTAGACATCCTACTCTTGGACTGTTTACGTGTTAAAGAGCATCACACGCATATCAATCTCGAGCAAAGTTTAATTTTCGCTAATCGAATAAAAGCAAAGAAAACATATTTGATTCATATGACACATGATTTAGAATATGAGGCATTAAAAAAAGAATTACCTGACCATATCGATGTTGGATATGACGGGCTTAAAATTATTATCAATTAAAGGTTAATATGTCTAAATTATTTAAAAAAATATTATTTATATTCATAGCATTAGGATTTTCTTTTCAAGTATTAGCTGAAGGAAAAAAACTATATACAGAAAATGAGTTTTTAGATACTTTCGGGGCTAAATCAAAAGAAAAAGTACTTCAAATTTTAGGTGAACCGGCTAAAAAAGAAATTTCAGTGAAACCTACTAATGCTAGTTCCGTAATTGGAAGACCGACAGTAGATAAATCAAACCCTAATAAGCGGGTCAATGTCGAGATGTGGTATTACAATAATCTTGTAAAGTCAGATGAAAAAAATACCTGGAAACAGACTGAATTAACAATTATGGATGGTAAAGTCTATAACATAGGCTTCTTTAATAGCCGCTAAGCTCTATGCGTGGCTCATCACAGAAAGAGCTACTTAACCAAGCGATTGTTTTCGCGCTAAACGATGCGTGGGATGCATCTCACAAAATCGTTCAAGACTTACATTCTAGGCAAGCTTACTGGATCCATGCCGTACTTCATAAAATCGAAGGTGATGAGTCCAATAGCCGTTATTGGTATGAAAGGGCACAACAATCCTTCGAAGCATATAACGACCCTATACAAGAACTTATCAATATACAAAATAATTTATAGAAAGCTCTTATGGATAATCAGGACGCCGTTGAAGTGATTTGTACCGACAATGGTAAAAAGGTAATTGGATACATCCTGAATTATAAGGTAAAGGATCAATTAGAAATTTCCTTAAATACAGTCAAAATTCGAATGCAGTATAAATTAGGAATTTTTGTAGGTTCTATGGCAGGTATGGAGTTTGTAGTCCAGGAAGATAAATTGCCTAGACAGTTTAAAGACTTCCAAAGATAAGCCTTTAAGTGCTCTATGACTTCGTATAATGTATATTATGTAAAATAATCTACACACCTAAAATCATATGGCTTGGAAAAGTGCCTTTAAGTCCTCCGCCCCAATATCATTAGCAATCTTATTCGCTTCATCCAATTTTGATTTGCTAAGCTCGCCATTAGATTTCTTTTTGTAATATTTACTTTCCGCATATAAAACTTTAGCGAGGTAATACATTCCCCCATTCTCTCTAGCAAGTTTTTCAAATTTTAAAAGCGTTCTTTCAGCAGGGATAAGATCATTAACTTCAATGTAATACAAAGCGAGATTAATACCAGAGTCTGCATATTCACCAAGTAAGCCTGTTCGCTCAAATGCTAAATTGGCCTTTAATTCGTATTCGATTGCTTTAGTGAAATTTCTCATTGAAGCATAAGCAAAAGCAACTCGATCCAAATCAAAAGCCCGTTCATCATCATTTGCAGCAAGTCCATAGGCTTCAAGAAATGTATTTGCTGCTTCCTCATGTTTGGTGAGAAGCAATAAAATTTCTCCTATTTCAACTAAGTTAAGACGCTTGAATGTTTTATTTACATCAGCACGCGAAATAGAATTTTTAAAATACAAGAGAGCTTCATCAAACTTGCTGGCTTCCTTTAAAGTTATCCCTTCAAATAAATCAGCCATAGCATGATCAATATTATTTTTTGCTAATTTATTAGCTAACTTAAAATTATTTAAAGCGTCGTCGTAATGATGAAGTTTTAAATGAGCTTGTCCGTGACAAAAGGCAGCTTTATATTCGGCTTTTTTTGTTTTTAATGCTTCTTCATACTTGTTCTCTCTTAATAGTTCATCGCAGGACTTATTTATTTCCTTTGAAATGATATTGTTTGAGAAAAAAATACTAAGAATTATTAATGAAAATTTTATTTTCAATTTCATATTTTTTAATCCATAAGCTCCAAAAGTTCATCTTGAGAAATAACTTTGATACCAAGTTCCTGTGCGGTAGTTAATTTACTTCCGGCATCTGAACCAGCAACAACATAATCAGTTTTTTTAGAAACACTACCCGCAACCTTTCCACCATTCATTTCAATAATTGATTTAGCCTCTTCGCGCGACATCGATGGCAATGTTCCTGTAAGAACAAATGTCTTACCTGCAAAAATTCCTGAAATAGATTTTTTTATATCATGTTTAGGCCAATTAATGCCAAGTTTTCTTAAAGATTGGATTAGTTCTCTATTTTTATTTTGCTTAAAAAAATCACTAATAGATTTTGCAACTGTAGGGCCAATATCAGGCACGAGTTGTAAGTTATCTTCTGTTTGTTTCATAATCTCATCTAGGTCTCCATAGAAACTAGCAAGATCTTTCGCGGTTGACTCGCCTACGTTACGAATACCAAGTGCATAGATAAATCGGGGTAAAGTAGTATTTTTACTTTTTTCAATTGCATCTAATAAGTTTTGCGCTGATTTTTCTGCCATACGATCAAGATTAATTAATTGTTCAAGCTCTAGCTTATAGATATCCGGGAGTTCATGTATTAAACCTACAGTCACTAATTGTTCTATAGATTTATCTCCTAAACCCTCTATATCCATGGCCTTTCGGGATGCAAAATGAATAATAGATTGTTTTTGTTGCGCAGGACAAATGAGACCGCCTGAGCATCGAATAACAGCTTCATCATCTATTCTAGTGAGAGGTGAGCCACACTCAGGGCATATGGTGGGCATTTTAAATTTTTTGATTGCCTTTGGTCGTTTGTCAATAAGTACCCTTACGATCTCAGGAATTACATCCCCTGCTCTTCGAACACTTACAATGTCGCCAATATGAACATCTTTACGAATCATTTCGTCTTCGTTATGAAGAGTTGCATTCGTAACAGTAACCCCACCCACAAAAACTGGCTTCAAACGAGCAACAGGTGTTATAGCCCCTGTTCGGCCTACTTGAACATTAATATCTAAAATTTCAGTTAAAGCTTCTTCTGCTGGAAATTTATGAGCAATTGCCCATCGAGGAGCTCGTGATACAAAACCTAATTCATTTTGGTAATTGAAAGAATTGACTTTATAAACCACACCATCAATGTCATAAGCTAAGGAATCTCTGAGTTTTAACACTTTCTCATAAAAGCTCTTTAAGCCTTGTACGCCCTTAACGCTTGCTGATAAATCAGAAATCGGTAAATTAAATTGTTTTAAAAGCTGAATTGTTTCTATATGAGTCTTTAAGTTTAAATTAGGTTCACATACGCCAAGGCCATATGAAAAGAAAGTAAGTGGTCTTTTTGCAGTTATTCTCGGGTCAAGCTGTCTTAAACTTCCTGCTGCTGCATTTCTAGGATTTGCAAATTTTTTTTCACCTAAAGATTCTTGTGTTTGATTAAGTAATTCAAAATCTTTTTTGAGCATTAAAATCTCACCTCTTACTTCTAAAAGTTTGGGTGGGTTTGGATGATTTAGCTTAGTTGGTATTGAGCGAATAGTTTTTAAATTATGCGTGACATTTTCACCTGTATAACCATCACCGCGTGTTGCACCTTGAATAAAAATGCCATTATCATAAGTTAATGTAATTGCGAGACCATCAAATTTTGGCTCAACTGCATATTCAATCTCATCAACGCCAATAGCATCTTTAATACGTTTATCAAAAGCAATAAGCTCATCCTCTTCAAAAGCATTATTCAAAGACAACATTGCTTGGCGATGGATAACAGTTTCGAATGCCTCTAGCGCCTCTCCTCCAACTCGTTGAGTGGGTGAATCTGGTTGAATTAATTCAGGATACTCATTTTCTAGATCAACAAGTAATCTAAAAATTTTATCGTACTCGAAATCAGAAACAGAGGGGTTATCTAAAACATAATATTGATAATCGAATAAATTTATCTTTTCGATTAATTCCTGAATTTTCTTCTTAATATTTTCTTTATCGGCTTTCATTTAAGAAAATAATCTTCTTGCAAAAGAACTTCCAGGAGGTATATTTTTAGCAATCATTTGATTTTCAATTTTTTCGACTTGATATCTAATGCGCTCAATATGATTAACATTGAGTTCCTTTTTATTGGAATCAACAAGCATGCAATCAAGATCTTTTTGAAAATTAGTAATTGACTCCAACATTACGTCAAAAGACTCTTTACAATTTAACGTTACCGGTAAATCCATTTGAAATGAAATACCTTGAAGATAAGGATCACGATTTAGGCTCAAGGGCTGATGGTTTAATGAAGCTACACGAAATAAAGGATATTTATCGCGACCTTTGTATACATGATAACCATCTTTATTTTCTTTAAAGCCATCTATTTTTAATATATCAACGAGCTTTTCAATATCAAAAATACCGTTATTTTTCGGGATAAGAGTTAATGTCATCATATGGTCTACAAGCGCGCAGAATTGATTAAGCTCTTTTGCATCATCCTCGATGTTGGAGTGAGAAAGCCAAATCAAACTACCATCCAAGTCATTTTTAGTTTTTTCTACCAACATTCGAAATGTTTGTATATGTGCTAATGATATTGGGCCTTGACGATCTACCAGCTGAACTGCTAAAAGTATTTGATCAAACGAAACTGATCCACTTAAACCCTCTGTTGAAGTCCAAATATCCTCATTTTTACGAATAAAGATATGTGTATGAGGCAATTCAATGAAGTCTCTGAGATTTAATTTTGAAATTGCGTGAGTTGCTTTGTTAAGTTTAATAAAAACAATAGCATCGATATCTCGGTGAATATCCTTAGGCAAATTTGAAAGTAAGTATTTTTCGGAGATACTTAAGTCTTGATCATAAGGATTTTTTTCTTCTTGACTTAGATTATTTTTGTCTTTGTATAAGAAAGAATTTTCAGTCTGGTTTTGTTTTCGATACTGGATAAGACGTATCCAGTTAAATATGATCATGATAAGAATAATTATTACAGCAAGAATCGTTAAAGCAAATTGAATATCAGACATGCTTGTAATAAGACCCGTTATCTTAATTTGCTAGCTCCATTTTCTCTACTTCCTCTAATGACACCTCAACGATTCTTGATACGCCAGATTCTTGCATTGTCACGCCAATAAGTTGTTGGGCCATTTCCATGGCAAGTTTATTATGAGATACATAAAGAAATTGAGTGTTTTTAGACATTTCAGTGACCATATTGGTAAAACGAAGGGTATTACTATCATCTAGCGGTGCATCAACCTCGTCCATGAGACAGAATGGCGCAGGATTCAATTTAAATAAAGCAAACACAAGAGCCGTAGCAGTCAATGCTTTCTCTCCGCCTGATAATTGACTAATGGTCGTATTCTTTTTACCTGGTGGTTGCGCTGTAACTTGAATACCTGTATCTAAAATTTCTTCACCTAGAAGTTCTAATTGTGCCTGTCCACCATTAAATAGAACTTTAAAAAAATCTGTAAAATTCTTATTTACCTCATTAAATGTTGCAATTAACCGATCTCGGGTCTCTTTGTCTATGCGTCTTATGGCATCTTCCAAGGTATTGCTTGCAGAAGTTAAATCCTCTACTTGACTATCAAGGTAGCCTTTTCTCTCTTTTTCTGAAGTGAGCTCATGAATTGCTGCTAAGTTAACTGGCCCAAGCAAATTTATATCCTCTTGAAGCTTATTGCATAATTCTTGCATATCTTTAACTGTTGTTTTCTCAGTAATTGATTCTGAAAGAACCATTTCATCCAATTGAGATTCATTAATTTCGTTTTGAAATTGCTCAAATAATAATTTTGATTCTTGCTCATTTAAACGCGACTGTTCTAGCTTGTCTCGGATTGGATGAACTGCCTGTTCGGTTTGTAATCGCTTCTGTTCACATTCACGTAAATCAGTTTCCTTTTGTGCAAGATTATCTCTCGATGCAATAAGGATTTTCTCTCTTTCATCCTTCACAGTGATTTTTTCGCGTAAAGATAATTGCAAGGCCTCGATAATTTCAGTGTCAATTGAGGCTTTAGCTAAATCTTTTTTGTTATTAAGGGCTTTATTATCTTCATAAAGTATATTAATTTTACTGTTTAACTCATTGATTTTATTGTTAATAATTTTTAAATTAAAATGACTTTCTTGAAGTTGAATTTCAGCTTCATTTACTTGTTTCTTAACACTCTCATATTCAAATTCATGTCTTTTTTTAATTTCTTCAGATGAAGTTTTTTGTTCTAAAAGTCGATGTGCATCAATCTCTAAATTATGAATCAGACTAGATTTTGCTGTTTTATCAATTTCGATTTGAGTTAACTTTTCTTTAAGTTCATTTTGCTCGTTAGTAATATTGCTATGCTTCTCATTTGAGTAGGTAATACTTTGTTGAATTCTTTCGACTTCAATCTCTGTTTGATGGAGCTCGTTTAAAGCTTCTTTCAATTCGTCATTAAAAGAATCGGCTTGTTCTTCATAATCATTCAACTGGAGTTCAGCTTCATTAAGCTTTTTCAATATATTCTTATAGCTTTTTTCTATAGATGGAAACTGCTCTTGTAATGCTTTGAGCCTCTCTTGGCGGAGAAGAATACCGTTAAGTGATGCATCTTTGCCATAAAAAGAAACGCTATTCTTAGTAAAAATATCGCCTTGTTGATTAACTAAAAATTCCCCTTGCTCCAAATTACCGATGAAATTTTTATAACTTTCGCCTTTTGGAATAAGGTAATAATCTGATAACCATTCTGATAAAAGATTCATCAGAAGTGGGTCGCTGATTTCAATTACATCCAGTACAGAATTTAACTTATTATTTTTTGGCTTATAACTATGAGATCCATTTAAATTAGCAAGAACCATAGATGCTGGAGGTCTATGAGAAATACTCTCATATTGAGCTAGAACCGCATTTAACCTCCCACCCAGAGCAGATTCAATTGCTGTTATCCATTCTGTTTTAATCTTAAGTTTTTCCCACAAGCGATTAGATGTATTGATATTATGCTGAGAAGTCCAGCTTTTGAGACTTTCATTTCCTTGTGCATCATCTTGAATTTGTGCCAGTGTTTTTATTTCACCTTCTATCTGACTTAATTCTTTTTGTATTTCAATTTGTTGTTGTCTTAAAGTATCAATTTCTTCTTCAAGATCAGTTGCAAGCGATTTATTTTCTTCTATCTTGCCTTCAATTTTTTCTACATGAGATTGCTTGTCAACTAAATCATTTTCTTTTTCATTAAGTAGTGACTGTCCTGTCAAATCAATATTACTAATTTCATTATTTAAAAATGCGAGACGTATATTTGTTTCTTCTTCAGTTTTGAGAATGAAATCTATCATCGCTTTTTCAAGATTAATTTTTTCTTGCGTTGATTGAAATTGAATTACAGCTTGATTAAATTGTTCTACTGAAGCTAAGTATCTTCCCTCTACTGATTGAATCGATGATTTAAGTGAATTAAAATTTTCTTCTTTAGTTTTGTAAAGCTCAGTTAATTTTGTTTTTTCAATCGCAGCCTCTTCAATATCATTTGTAAATTTAAGCTGGTCATCTGCATTTTTAGCGAGATTAGTTTCAATCTCAATTAATTCTTTTTTGCTGCGCTCTAAAAGCTCATTTTGATTTCTAATATTATTTTCAATGTTAGAAACTTCTGCATTAATTTCATAAAAACTTGCTTGATTCTTATTAATTTCATCGGAAGCATTGATATGAGATTGTCTTAAGCTCTCTACTTCAGCTTCAATTTTTCTTAAAGCCGCAGTCTGTTGTTCTAATTCGTTTACAAGCTTCTCTACTTGTGACTGATGTTTTTTCCAAACAATGCTAGCATCACGTTTTTTTAATACCCACACTTGTGCTTGATGAAATTTTTGCTTCTGTGTTAAGTCATTATATTTTGTTGCAATAACGGCTTGAGATTCAAGCTTAGTAATTTGTTGGATAATTTCATTCAAAACATCTTGAATTCGACTTAAGTTTTCTCGCGTATCTCTAAGTCTAAATTCTGTTTCACGACGGCGCTCTTTATATTTACTTACTCCTGCAGCTTCTTCAAGATAATTCCTTAATTCCTCAGGCTTGGCTTCAATAATTTGTGAAATTGTATTCTGACCGATAATGGCATACCCTCTTCCACCTAATCCCGTTCCTAAGAAAAGATCTGCAATGTCTTTTCGTCTAACAGCTAAATTATTAATATAATAAGTAGAACCTTTTTCTCTTTCGATCACACGCTTTACTGAAATTTCTGCATACTGTGACCATTCTGTAGGCGCTTTACCCAAAGAATTATCGAAAATAAGTTCGACACTTGCTCTTGAAATTGGTTTGCGATTTTCTGATCCATTAAAAATCACCGAATCCATATTTTCACTTCGCATTTCTTTAGCTGAAGATTCACCAAGTACCCATTTTACGGACTCCATAATATTTGATTTTCCGCACCCATTGGGGCCTACAATACCTACTCTTTGGCCTTGAAGTTGGATGGTGGTGGGATCTACGAAAGATTTAAAACCAGCTAATTTAAGTTGTATAAGTCGCACAATTTTCTTTTATCGAAGTGAAGAAGGTCGCATCTAATAACAGTATAATAACTTTTTTTACTTCACTTATTTTAATATATGAACGCACTTTCTTTGGGAAAAAAACCAAGCGCAAAACCTACTAAAAAGCTTGAAACTTTCACTAATCCATGCCCTTCTCGGGACTTCCATATCCACATGCAAATTCCAGAATTCACTTGTTTATGCCCTAAGACTGGGCAGCCAGACTTTGCTACTTTATATCTCGATTACATCCCTCATAAAAAATGTGTAGAGCTCAAAAGTCTAAAACTTTATATTTGGTCTTTTAGAGATGAGGGTTGTTTTCATGAAGCAGTTACTAATTGGATTTTAGATGACCTTGTAAAAGCAACTGAACCTCGTTTTATGCGTCTTCGCGCTGAATTTTTTGTACGCGGCGGTGTATTTACTAACGTTGTGGTTGAACACAAGAAAAAGGGCTGGAAACCTGAGCCTATTGTTGATTTAAGTCAATTTTCAAAACAATCAAACACCCGATCTTAAAAGGATTGACGCGCTTACTTCTAAAATTTAAGATGTGCGCTTTTGATTAAATACCTGGGGGTATAGCTCAGCTGGGAGAGCGCTTGCATGGCATGCAAGAGGTCAGCGGTTCGATCCCGCTTATCTCCACCAAATACCTTATATCAAACGCTGTTCTATAGTAGAATAGCACCTTCTTTTCTTAGGTCCCCATCGTCTAGAGGCCTAGGACACCTCCCTTTCACGGAGGGAACAGGGGTTCGACTCCCCTTGGGGACGCCAATTATCAAGCTAGCTCAGTCACTTAGGGATAGCTTCAAACATGCTAAAATCACATTTTTTATTTTGAACAAACCCTATGAGCTTAGATAACGTTCTTCCTGGTAAAAATGTCCCTACATATTTCAACGTCATTATTGAAATTCCAATGAATGCTGATCCAATTAAATATGAGGTTGATAAAGAGTCAGGTGCAATTTTTGTGGATCGATTCATGGGCACTGCTATGCATTACCCCACCAATTATGGTTATATCCCCAAAACAATTGCAGGTGATGGAGATCCAGTAGATGTTCTTGTGGTGACGCCTTTACCTTTAATTCCAGGCGTAGTTGTGAGTTGTCGTGCTGTTGGGATATTGGAAATGGAAGATGAGCAAGGCCAGGATGCAAAAGTGTTGGCAGTGCCTGAAGATAGAATTCTTTCAATTTATGCACATTGGCAAAAACCTGAAGATATGAATCCTTTGCGACTCAATCAAATTCAGCATTTTTTCGAACATTATAAAGATTTAGAAAAAGGCAAATGGGTTAAAGTCAAAGGCTGGAAAGGTCCTCAAG
>DATCVG010000086.1:0-27345 GCA_036567085.1 Candidatus Methylopumilus sp. | reverse complement strand
GAAGGGCCCATTTAAAAGATCTACACAATAAGGTACCGCGGCAAAAATACCATGAACGATTACTTCACCTCGATCATTTTTCAGACCCTCAAGCGTTTGGGCGATAGATTTAGGCTGGCCTGGTAAATTGATAATAAGTGTATTTTTACGAACGACAGCAACTTGTCTTGATAGAATAGCAGTCGGAACAAAATGTAAACTAATTTGACGCATTTGCTCACCAAAACCTGGCATTTCACGATCTGCAATGGCGAGAGTGGCTTCGGGAGTTACATCTCGTAAAGCAGGCCCAGTCCCCCCTGTTGTAAGAATTAAATCGCATAACTCGGTATCTACAAAATTAATCAATGAAGATTCAATCAGGACTTTTTCATCTGGGATAATTTTTTCTATAGTTTCAAAAGGGGAGATTAAGGCTTTTTGAAGCCAAGACTTAAGATTAGGTATGCCCTGATCTTCATATTCACCTTTCGAAGCCCGATCGCTTATTGAAATGAGTCCAATTTTAGTGAACTTATTTTGCATGATAGGTCAAAACTTAGTAAAAGATTCATCATATCATTTCGCTTTAAGGGGATTCCATGCCATTTAAACTTATTTTTTTAATGCTAAATTTATTCAGTATGTTAGCTATCGCCGAAGAGCCAAACTTATTTCAAGTAAATTATTCAACTCAAAGCAATAACAACTTACATTCTCTTCAAAAAAAGCCGGATACTAAAATTTATGCTGGTATGAACAAAGAAAAAGACAATATTAGAATGTTAGAAGATGGTTATGATTTGATGGGGATATCCTCATTCCAAGGGCCTTTTGTAGAGCCCAATCAAGCCCTTAAACATGCACAAGCTATCGAAGCAGACGCAGTGTTAGTATACGATCGTAAAATAAACGAAATGACTCGGTCAGCTCGCTTAAGACAGATTCATGACGAAATAAAAAAAGAGAGTAAGGGTGAAAAAAATACTGTGATTGAAGTTAGTGAAGCTGACTTAAAAGATAAAAATAGTAAATTCGAATTTTATGCAACTTTTTGGGCAAAATTGCCGGTACCTATCTTAGGTTTGCACGTTATTAAATTAAGCACAAAAAATTCAGACACAAAAGAGATACAGCAAGAAAAAGGTTTAAAAGTTATTGCAGTTATTAAAGACTCCCCGGCTTTTAAAGCGGGCATTCAAAAAGGCGATGTAGTCCTTGCATTAAATGATGCGAATACAGACTCGCCCGAGGAATTTTCAAAATCGGTATTTAAACAACAGGGCAATAAAGTAAAAATAAAATACGCGAGAGACGATGAAGAAAAAGTAGTGGTCGCCGAGCTTAATCGAAGATAATTTTATTTTTCAATAATTTTTTTTATAAGCTTAAATAGCTCGCGATTATATTTAGGTGGTTTATCCTTATTCTTTTCTTCCACAGCTTCTTTGATTGTGTTTAAAAGAATTAATTTTTCTTCTGTAGCAAATTTTGTTAAGAAATCATCAACACTTCCCGGTTCTTCAACTAATTTTTTTCGCCATAACTCTACATTATGAAAGTGTTGTTTTTCTTTGAGCTCTTGTTGATCCCAAAACGTCATAATGGCATTTAGTTCAGTGGCGTCAAAGTTTCTCATGAGCTTGCCAATATATTGACTTTGGCGCCTTTTAGCGCCATTGCTAGAAATTTTTTGCATCGCTAAAATTGCTTCAAATAAATTCGGCGGCAAATCCAGAGCCTTTAATTTAGCAATAGATAAATCACACAATTTCAATCCAAGCGATTGAAGTTTTTCAGCTTCAAGCTTAAGTTGAGTCCTGCTGACGGTTTTTTTTTCTAGATCCTTGTCTTTTGCCATATGTATGTATGTGACTTTAAAGAGTGACTATTTCTAAGTTATGATAACAGGGTTTACTTTCCTACCCGTAGAGACATGAAAAAAAATCAATTTGATATGGAGCATTTAAAAAAAATTGCCGATCATACTTTAGATTATGCAAAAAAAATAGGCGCGACCGCATCTGAAGTGGAAGTGAGTTTTGGTACGGGTAAAAATATTTCTGTTCGCTTAGGCAACCTTGAAACTCTCGAAATTAATAGGGACAAAGGATTATCTGTAACTCTATTTAACGGCCAGCGGAAGGGCAGTTCAAGCTCATCTGATTTATCTATACAGAGTATTGAGGATACGGTTGACGCTGCTTTTAATATCGCACGATACACAGCTCCAGATCCTTTATTTGGATTGGCTGATAAAAGTCTTATGGCAACCAACATGAAAGATCTTGATCTTCATAATGCATGGGATATTTCTATAGACCATATGATTGATCTTGCAAAAACATGTGAGGCATCAGCATTTAATGTCAGTAAAAAAATTACAAATTCTGAAGGTGCTAGTATCTCTTCTTCCGAAGGTGTTTTTATTTATGCAAATAGCCATGGTTTTATGGGCGGTTATCCAACATCTAGGCATTCAATCGGCTGTTCTGTGATTGCTGAAGAAAAATCGATGATGCAAAGAGACTACTGGTATTCTTCTGCAAGATATGTTGAGGATTTAGAGTCTGTAGATTCGGTTGGCAAATTAGCAGGCACCCGAACACTGTCTCGATTAGGAGCTAAAAAAATACATACCTGCCATGCTCCTGTCATTTTTGAAGCGCCAATAGCTAAAGGACTCATTTCATCTCTTATTTCGGCTATTTCTGGGGGTAATTTATACCGTCAATCCTCATTTCTTTTGGATTCGCTTGGGGAAAAAATAGCAAGTGATCAATTAACCATTGAAGAAGACCCCTTCCTTTTGCGTGGTGACGCAAGCTCTACGTTTGATGATGAAGGAGTGGCAACGCACCCAAGATTATTGGTTAATCAAGGCACTATCAATGGATATCTTTTGTCTTCTTATTCCGCTAGAAAGCTTGGTATGCAATCAACAGGAAACGCTGGCGGAGCCCATAATTTAATTGTGAAGACAGGCAATCAAAATTTGAATGATCTTATTAAAACGATGCATAAAGGCTTACTTGTAACAGAGTTGCTTGGTCATGGATTAAATATGGTCACTGGTGATTATTCCCGGGGTGCTGCAGGCTTTTGGATTGAAGACGGGGGTATTGCTTACCCAGTTGAAGAAATTACGATTGCAGGCAATATGAAAGATATGTTGAAACAAATTGTAGCAATCGGTAATGACGTTTATAGAAATGGATCGAAACACACAGGTTCGATATTGCTAGAAACAATGAGTATTGCATCTAGCTGAGTAATTTTTACTAACTACCGAGAGGAACTGTGTAAGGTGCAGTGGCATTTGGATCTTCAGCACCATCTTTAACTAAATTTTCTCTATTTTGCATATAACTGTCTCGCATGAAAGCATAAGGATCGAAAGATTTGTCTCGAATATCGATGTCATCCATATATTCAGCACGTATATCAATGACGGCTAACCCTATAAGGGCCCATCGAGCAGGATCATCATTAATATAACCAATTGGGTTAAAGAAAAATGCGTCTGTGAAAAATCCAATACCATCTCTGGTGCTTGATGGACCAAAGAAAGGCAAAACTAGATATGCGCCACTACCGACGCCATAATAACCCAGTGTTTGACCGAAATCTTCTCTAGTTCGAACTCCACCAGTTTTTGAATGAACATCAAAAAAACCGAGTAAACCAACGGTAGTATTCAAAGCAACGCGGCCCGTTGTATTCGCAGCTTGTTTAAATTTGAACTGAAAGACTTCATTGACAAGGGTAACAACATCAAAGATATTTTTAAAAAAATTACTTATACCCTTTTGAATTGGAGTTGGAGTTATTGCCTGATAGCCTTGAGTTACAGGTTTCAAAGCAGCTTTATCTAAAACATCATTAAATTTATAAACTACTCGATTGACTCCTTCTAGGGGATCTTTATTTTGTTGAGTAGCACAACCGACCATAAAACAGGAAATAAGGATTGCAATTAGAAACTTATGGGCCAGTTTTATCATTAAGACTTCTTCGTTTGAATTAAATTGATTATCAATGAATCACCGGTGAATTATCTATGAATGTTGTTTTTATGTCTACAATTTATTAAAAATCAAGGGTTACCCGCACTTTGTTGCATAAAAACAACATTCTAAGTTTTTGAACATTTATAGAGAGCTAAAGCCTTAATTCGCTGGGATGCATGATCAATAATGGGTTGGGGATAGTTGATTTTATGAGAAGTTTGACAGAGCCATGGGGCATGAATCTCATCGCCATTAAAATCAGAAAGCTCAGGAATATATTTTTTAATAAATTTACCTTGTGGATCGAATCTTAAAGATTGTGTAACCGGGTTAAAAATTCTAAACCATGGTTGGGCGTCACACCCCGTGGAAGCTGCCCATTGCCAACCCCCATTGTTAGCGCTTAAGTCAAAATCTATAAGTTTTTCTGCAAAATAGGCTTCCCCCCATCGCCAATCGACCAGAAGATCTTTTACTAAAAAAGACGCGGTAATCATTCGAAGCCTGTTGTGCATATAGCCTGTTTGATTGAGTTGTCTCATCGCGGCATCTACAATAGGGTAGCCAGTTTCACCTTCCATCCATGCCTTAAAGTAGTTGGGATTGTTTTCAAAAGCGATCAATTCATATTCTTTTTTAAAGGCTTTGCCGAGCGCTACATCAGGACGATGAAATAAAATCTGAAAATAAAATTCGCGCCATATTAATTCATTTAACCAGGTTTCACTACCTTCACTAAAAGACTCTAAAGCTAATCGGAAGAGTTGTCTTATCGAGAGGGTTCCAAATCGCAAATGTACAGATAAATAAGAAACACCTTTAATTGCTGGAAAATCTCGTGTTTTTTTATAAAGCGCCATTCTCCCTTTAAAATCTTCTACGAGTAATTTTCCTCCCGTCATGCCTGTATGAATTTTAATTTCGTGGAGATTAGTTGTTTGAAATCCCAAATCTTTAAGAGTTAGTAGAGACTCAGATTTAAATTGAGCAAGATTTTTGACATACGGCTCAACATCAAAACGAGGAAGAGTAGTTTGGTTAAGTTTTTTTAAGTAATTATTTTTGTAGGGGGTAAAAACGGTATAAGGTTTTTCGAGCGCGGTCAGGATTTCATTTTTTTCAAAAACTACTTGATCTTTAAAATCATAAAAGACAACATTTTTTTTAATGGCAAGATTTTTGATTGTTTCATCTCGCTTGATAGCCTGAGGCTCATAGTCTCTATTGATATAGATTGCTTCAATTTTAAATTCATCAATCACTCTAGAAATAGCATTAGAGGCTAAATCATGCATCACAATTAAGTCTGATTTTTTTTCAATAAGACTTTCTTTAAGTTCTTTAACGCATTCCCAGATAAATTCAACGCGTCTATCTTCTTTATTCTTCAGAGCATTTAAAATTTCTTTATCAAAAATAAAAATACAAAAAACATGATGAGATTCCTGCAACGCATAAGATAAGGCAGCATGATCGTAATCACGCAAATCTCTTCTAAACCAAACGAGTGAATTGTTATATTTTTTATTCACGATGATAAGGGTGATTTTCTAAAATCGATTGTGCTCGATATAGTTGCTCTGCAATTAAGACTCTAACAAATGCATGGGGAAAAGTTAATTTAGAGAGGCTCCAGATGAAATTAGCTTTATGAAGAATATCTTCATGAACACCATCTGCGCCGCCAATAATAAAAGTGATATGTTTAAAATGTTCTGACCAATGTTTTAATTTTTGAGCGAGCTCTTGTGATGAGAATTGAAGGCCTTTTTCATCAAGCACAATTAAAAATTCTTTATCGACATGAGATAAAATTTTTTCAGTCTCACTCAATTTTTTTTGTTCTATAGAATCAAATTTTTTTTCAGGTTTGATTTCTATAAGTTGAAGAGTAAAGTCGCGATTAAACTTTGAAATATAGCTGTCATAGGCTTCGTTAATCCAGGCAGGCATTTTATTGCCAATTGAAATAATTTTAATCTTCAATGAAGTGAACTAATTTTTTTAGTAGATTGCTTTTTTGAGGGCTCTATCCATAACTGCTCAAGATTGTAATAGGCGCGTGTCGTAGGAAGCATAATATGAACAATCACATCATCGACGTCTACGAGAACCCATTCCCCTTCTTTTTCACCTTCAACACCATTGACGTGAATATTAAGTGACTTCATTTTTTCACAAACATTATGAGCGAGCGCTTTTGTTTGTCTAATTGAATTAGCACTCGCAATCACCATAAAACTAGTCACAGTTGTCATTTTTCTTACATCAATGACTTCTATATCAAACGCCTTTATGTCTTCAAGTGCTTCAACAACTGCTTTTTTAATATCGTTTAGAGTCATCGATAATTAAGCAGCTTGAATCTGGATTGAGTCTTTTTTTGCAATAATCTGATTTTTCTCATTAACATAAATAAGAGCGGGCTTATATTTTTCAAGCTCTAACTCTGAGTAATGTGCATAGGTTGCAATAATAATAAGATCGCCAGGATTGGCTTTGTGAGCAGCTGCTCCATTAATAGAAATAACACCCGAGTTTCTTTGTGCCCTAATAGCATAAGTGGTAAAACGCTCACCATTTGTAATATTGTAAATAGCAATTTGTTCGTACTCTCTAATTTGGGCGGCTTCAAGCAAGGTTTCATCAATCGCGCACGAGCCTTCATATTCAAGTTCAGCATGGGTCACTTGAACACGATGGAGCTTAGATTTAAGCATGATTCTTTGCATAATTGAGCTACAAAACTGGGTTAAAAGGATGCTCTATTATAGCTAGTTCAATCCTGGATGCAAAATTCAATGTTATCAATAAGGCGAACAGACCCTAGAGTTGCAGCCCCTAAAATAACTATCTGTTTTTCATCATGAACTGCGAATTTTAGAGACTCAGCTGAGCGAATGGTTAAATAATCGACAATCCAACCGGAGGCATTTAATAGTCGATCAGCATCATCTTCAATTTCTTTAAACGACAATTTTTTTTGCATAACTTTGTCTTTCATTACATTCAAGAGTTTAAATAATTGAGGAGCTTTCTTTCTATCTTCTTTTGAGAGCAAATTATTTCTTGAGCTCATAGCTAGACCGTCCTTATCACGAACTGTATCAATGGCTATAATATGAATAGGATAATTGAGTTGCTTTACCAGTTCTTTGATTAGAAAAAGTTGTTGAAAGTCCTTTCTTCCAAAAAAAGCAAATTCGGGTTGAATCAGATTAAATAACTTGCAAATAATGGTGGCAACACCATTAAAATGGCCTGGTCTAAATCTTCCACATAAATCATTTGCAATACTAGGTAGATGAATTTCAATTGTTTGTAATGAGTCGATAATATTTTCTTTGGGCGGCACAAATACAAATGGCACACCTAATTTTTGAAGCATCAATAAATCTTTATCTAATGTGCGTGGATAGTTTCTAAAGTCATCTTTTGAATTAAATTGAAGTGGATTAATAAAAATACTTACTACGACATGTTTTGTTTTTTTTAGCGCCTCTTCAACAAGTTTGAGATGTCCCTCATGAAGATTACCCATTGTTGGAACGAAAGCAATATTATTTAATTTTTTTAAGGTTTCGACTAACTCATTTTGAGTATGAATAATATGCATTTTTAGGAGTGATCTTTGATGAACTTAAGAAGAAACTCTTTTATATCAATTGATTTATTTGATCGAAGCGAATCACGTAAATAAAGATCACGAGAAGAATCTGAGTGCATTAATAAGTCATATAAAATAAAAACTTCTCCATCACATCCTTTGCCTGAATGAAATCCAATGGTTGGGATAGATATCTCCTGTGTAATTGTTTTTGCAATACTTTCAGGTACAGAAGAAAGAACCAACATATCAATGCCAGATCTTTCAAGCACTTTTGCATCTTCAATAATATTTTCCAAAGCTTCTTCCATTGAATAATCAATTTCACTATGACTCATATTTTTAGTCCTTTGAGGCATAAATCCAATATGACCGCACATTTTAATATCTTTTGTTTTCAAGAATCGAACGATGGAAGCTAATGATGCTCCACCTTCAAGTTTGATCATATCTGCACCAGCTTCAATAAGTGCTAAAGCATTTTTATAAGCAAGATCATGGGTCTCATAAGTATTAATTGGGAGATCGCTAATAATAAATGTCGATTTAACACCTCGAGCTACAGCTTGAGTGTGATAAATCATATTATTTAGCGACACATTATGGGTATTATTCTCACCCTTAATAAACATGCCCAAAGAATCTCCGACTAAAAGAGCATTGACATTAATGGATTCTAAGAGGTGAGCAAATGAAGCATCGTAGCAAGTCAGCATGGTAATTTTTTTACCACTATTCTTCATGGATTTAAGGGATGTTAAATTCATAGCAGCTGAGGGTTGAAAAATTCTCGATTACTTTTGATACCCATGATTCGTTCAATGAGGAGATCGATAGCATTTTTATCTTTTAGAATATTTAAATTTTCATTATTAAGAATTAATACAGGTGAGTGGTTATAGCTATGAAAATATTGGCTATATGACTCTGCAATCGTCTCGAGATATTTAGTTGAAATATCCATTTCAAAATCAATATTTCTTTCTTTAATTCTTTTTTCTAAGGTTTCTATAGATGTTTGAATATAAATAATGAGATCTGGTTTAGGAGCTTTTAATTGTAAGTGAGAAAAGATTTGGTGATAAAGATTAAACTCCTCCTCATCTAAATTAATTTTTGCAAAGATAGGATCTTTTTCAAGAAAAAAGTCTGCAATTATTGATTTTTTAAACATATCTTTTTGTGAAATTTTTTTTATTTGATCGGCTCTTTGGAAAAGGAAGAACAATTGAGTTGATAAGGCGTATCTTTTCATGTCCTCATAAAATTTAGGCAAGAAAGGATTCTTTTCAGCTTTTTCGCTTAAAAAATTAACTAAAAATCGATCAGCTAAAATTTTTGCAAGGGTAGATTTTCCAGAACCAATAGGTCCTTCAACGACAATATAAGGAAATTTATCAAAAATATTCATAAAGTTATGCGCTTGACAATATCTGGATCAAGTTCTTTGGCTATTTTAGCGATATCTCCTATAAGAGGAATAGAAATATTTCTATCAATTTCTTGAAGAGGGAAAATCACAAAAGCTCGCTCATGCATTCTTGGGTGCGGTATAGTAAGTTCTGGGCTATTTAGTCTTGTATCTCCATAAAGAAGGATATCTAAATCGATTGTTCTTGGTGCATTGGGAAATGAACGTTTTCTTTTGTGCAAATGTTCTATCATTTGAAGCTCAGTTAAAAGCTCTCGCGGGCTCAATTCTGTTTCAATCAGAACCACAGCATTAATAAAATCGGGTTGATCTTTATAACCTAAAGGTGGACTGGAATAGCAACTTGATTTCTTCACAAGGTTAGTTTTAGGTATCATTCCAATTTCATTACATGCGGTGAGAACCTGATTGATTGGATTTAAAAGATTACTTCCTATTGCAATATAAGCTAGGGTACCCATCTTAAATTATTTGCGAGTAAGTTCTTTAACCATCAATGATTTTTCATGATGATCAGCATCAATAAAATTTGTCCACCATATACCAATGCTATGGTCGAGCTCATTAGATTGACATCTTAGTAGCATGAAATCATAAGCAGCTCTGAATCTAGGATGAAGCAATAAGCGATATATTTTTTTTGGAGATTGGTTTTCAAAGCGAGGTTGTAATCGCCATATTTCTTTCATCGTGATGGTGAAGCCTTTATGAATGGGGAAAAGTTTAATTTGCTTTTCGATGACTTCATCAATAGCTTGGTTAAGACCCGCGATAGAGTGTTTAAGCTCAATTTTATATTGATCCCATAGTTGATGAACTTGATGCCACAATAAAAATGAAAATAAGAAGCTTGGGTTACAAGATTTATTTTGATTAATTCGTAAATCTGTATTTTTAAGACCATTTAAAATAAAAAGATCGTTCTCTTTTGATTCGGCGTCAGGAGATAAAAAAAACTGCGAGTAGATGCTTTCGTCACGCATGACTTTAAAGCTATTTAATGCGTGACCCGTTAAGAAAAATTTAATGACTTCATCAAATAATCTTGAATGTGGAATCTCATGAAGTGAAGGTATAATTTTTTTGATAGGATTTCTTGAAGAGCTATCAAGAGACATATTAAGCTTTGCGCATACACGAAATGCTCTTAATATGCGAATGGGATCTTCTTGATAGCGTTTTTCCGGTTCCCCAATGATCCGAACAATACCATTTTTAAGATCTTCAAGTCCTTTATGAAAATCAACAAGCTTATAATTAGTTGGACTGTAAAACATAGCATTGATCGTGAAGTCGCGTCGCATCGCATCTTCTTCAATTGTTCCAAAGTGGTTATCATCTTTAATAACGGAGCCGTCAGCCTGGGTAATTTCTTTGTGCATAGAGCGGTAGGTTGAGACCTCAATAACTTCTCGGCCGTAAATAACATGAACCAATTTAAAGCGTCTGCCAATCATTCTGGAGCGTCTAAATAAACAATGTATTTGATCAGGCGTCGCGTTTGTAACTACATCAAAATCTTTAGGTTTAATTCCAAAAAGAAGATCTCTAACAGCACCGCCTACAAGATATGCTTCAAAGCCATTGTCTTCCAAAATTTCTATAGTTTTTATTGCGTGGATACTAATTAGTTTGATATCAATTTTTTTAAAATCAATTTCAAAATTAGATCTTTTAGTTTTTTTAAATTTTTTAAAAAAGGATTTAAGGATAGGGGGAGCGGATGACATTAATCTAGATCTATATTAGCTAATATTTTTTTTCCAAAAAATATCTTTAACTTTTTTATGTTTATTAATAACTCTGGCGAGTACAAATAATAAGTCTGAGAGCCTATTAATATATTGAAGCGAGTAGGCATTGATAGTATCTTTAGAGTTAAGTTTAAATAGGACTTGCTCAGTTCTTCTGCAAATAGTTCTCGCCATGTGACAAAATGCTGCAGCTCTGGAGCCTCCTGGGAGGATAAATTCTTTCAATGGTGGCAGGTCTTTGTTGTATGAAGTGATAGTTTCCTCTAATTCAATCACATCATTCTTTTGGATAATTTTATGCCCTGGCATTGAGATTTCTCCACCAAGATTGAATAAATGATGTTGTATAACAGTTAAAATTTTATTGATTTTAGGTGGAAGATTTTCAGTAAGCATAAGGCCGATCATTGAATTGAGTTCATCTATTGCGCCCAGTGCAACAATGCGATCACTAAATTTCTTGGTTTTTGAGCCATCGCCCAAGCCAGTAGATCCTTTGTCGCCACTTCTAGTAAATATTTTTGATAAACGATAACCCATAATTTTCCTCTTCAATCTATTGTACATTAAGCTAACTATCATCTATATTTAGATTTGAAGAAAACTTAGATTAAGTTCATGACCCCATCTCAAAATAATCCTATTGGTGTGATTGACTCCGGAGTAGGCGGTATCTCCGTACTTAAGAGTATAAGAACCCATCTACCTTATGAAAATTTAATCTATGTTGCTGACTCAAAGTTTGCGCCGTATGGAGAAAAAACAAGTGAAGAAATTACACATCGTGTTTTAACCGTTTTTGATTTTTTAAATAAACAGGAAGTAAAATCTGTAGTCGTAGCTTGCAATACAGCAACAGCAGCTTCAATTCAGATAGTCAGAGAAAAATTTGATTATCCAATTATAGGCATGGAACCAGCGGTGAAGCCAGCTTCATTAATGTCAAAAAACAAAATAGTTGGCGTCTTAGCAACTTCAGGTACTTTATCAAGCGCAAAATTCTCAGCGCTATTAGAGCACCATGGTAACGATATTCATTTTATTACGCAGTCTTGTTTTGGCCTAGTGGAGCTTGTTGAGCAAGGCGATAGTGAAAGCGAAGAAATTATTAAACTTTTAAAAAAATACATTAACCCTCTTTTAAAAGAAGAAATTGATACTTTAGTATTGGGATGCACTCATTATTCTTTTTTAAAGAAAACGATTAAGAAATTAATACCTGAGTATATTAAGATTGTTGACACAGGGGACGCTGTGTCAAATTATTTAAAACTTATATTAGTAGAAAAAAATATGTTAAATCAGAGTGCCAAGCCAGGAACAACTGATTTTTGGACTAACAGCTTAGATCAAAACGCTGATAAGGTTATTTCAAAGTTATGGGACGACAATTCAAAAAGCTTTAATTTTAAAGGCCTTTGGTTTTAATTTATTTTAATTTGTATGTTGCGCCACAATAGGGACAAGATGCCATACCAGTTTTTGTAATGTCTAAAAATACTCTTGGATGGGACGAGAATAAATTTTCTTTTTTTGTTGGACAAAACAATGGAAGATCTTTTTGACCTACATTTATAATTTTATTATTCATGTTTAGACGTAAGTAAGCCAATCTGCATATTTTTTTGATTTTCCTGTAACTGCATCGAAATAAATACTTTGTAATTCTTTAGTAATTTCTCCGCGCTGGCCATTACCGATCATCCTTCTATCTAATTCTTTAATAGGGGTGACTTCAGCTGCTGTACCTGTGAAAAAAGCTTCATCCGCTGTATAAACTTCATCTCGGGTAATTCTTTTTTCGATCACTGGAATATTTAAGTCATTTGCGATCCGAATGATTGTGTCACGAGTGATACCTTCCAATGCGCTTGTGAGATCAGGTGTAATAAGTTTGTTATGTTTCACGATAAATATATTTTCACCCGAACCTTCAGTTACAAAACCATTTACATCAAGAAGTAAGGCCTCATCATAGCCATCTTGACTTGCTTCTTGGTGGGCTAATATCGAATTCATATAATTGCCATTTGCTTTAGCTTTACACATAGTGATATTGACATGATGTCTCGAAAAAGAAGACGTTTTAACACGAATACCATTTTCAAGGGCTTCTTTGCCCATATAAGCACCCCATTCCCATGCTGCAACAATGACGTGTGTTGATAAGGTTTTTGCTGAAATACCCATAGCTTCGGCACCATAAAATGCCATAGGTCTAATGTAAGCAAATTCCAGTTTATTTTCTTTAACAGCTTTCTTGTGAGCATCCATAATGACATTTTTGTCGTAAGGGATTTTCATTCCAAGAATATGCGCAGAATTAAAGAGGCGATCTGTATGTTCTTTAAGTCTAAAAATGGCAGTGCCTTCACTTGCTTTATAAGCTCTTACCCCTTCAAAGACACCCATTCCATAGTGAAGTGTGTGAGTAAGAACATGAGTCTTTGCTTCACGCCAAGGCGTCATTTTATTATCAAACCATATGTGTCCGTCACGGTCTTCCATTGATGTTGGGATTGCCATATTTTTCCTTAAAATTGGTAAATCTTTGTTAGGTTTCTTTGAGGCTTATTGCTTTTTATTAACATGATAAAATGAATCGCTTTTATTGAGAAATATATTATGAAAAAAATTGCACTTTTATTTTTAATCTTTATTTGTCTTCTTTCTTGTCAAAAGGCTCAAGATGAAATTTTTGTAGGCACCGATATAAGTTCAGCTCATATGAATGCTGCTTTTAATTTAAGAGATTTTAACGGACGCACCCGGACATTAGAAGATTTTCGAGGAAAGGTTGTAGTACTTTTTTTTGGGTTTACACATTGTCCTGATATATGCCCCACAACGATGACTGACCTTAAAAAAACAATGACTCTCCTCAAAGAAAAAGCTTCAAGCGTACAAGTTATTTTTATAACGTTAGACCCAGTTCGCGACACTGAGGGTGTTTTAAAGAAATTTATTCCGACATTCAATAGCTCTTTTCTCGGCCTTACTGGATCAGAGAGCGATATAGTTAAAGTCGCAAGTCAATTTAAGATTTTTTATAAAAAAGTGGATGATGGAAGTAAAGCGGGCTATACAATTGATCACAGTGCAGGGTTATATGTGATCGATAAGCAAGGAGCCATTAAGCTTCGCATAAGTCATGGAGAAAAACCTGAGGACATGGCAAACGACCTTGCAAAGCTGATCTAACCAATGAGATATAAGTCGCTCGAGAGAGTTTTAAGTTCTTTTTCTGATGAGCGATATTCAGGAAGTACTTTTTCTAATTCTTGCCAAAAGCGATTTGAATGATTCATTTCTTTAAGGTGAGCTAATTCATGACATATCACATAATTAATAATATGGGGCGGTGCTTGAATTAGCCTCCAATTAAGCCTAATTTCTTTTTTAGAGTTACAACTTCCCCATCGAGATTTTGCATTTGATAGATACACGTTAGAAGGATGAACATTTAGTTTTATGCTAAATACTTCAACTCTTCGAACAAAATCTTTTAATGCTTTTTCTTTTAGCCATTTTGATACAAGCTTGGCAGAATGGATTTGATCATGCATGCGATTTGTCTCGACACTCAGTATATCTTTGTCCTGGAGAACCGAATTTGTCCTGCTTGACTTGAAACTAAGAATAACTTTATTACCCAAAATATGAATTACTTCACCTGTTTTCCAGTTAACTTTTTTCTTCTTACTTAATTGAAGAGAGAGTTTTTCTTGAATCCAGTCAAGTTTTGGCGCAATAAGCTCTTCAATGCGAGATCTAGGAATAAGAATTGGTGCATGAATAACAAGACCATCATGATCGACTTTCAAACCAATCGTTCTTCGATTTCTTCTTTTTAGGAGGTATTTAATTTTTTTTCCACTAGGTAAAAAAAGTTCAAGATTGGTAGGTTTTAAATTAATCATTTAAATATAAAACCTCTTTTTCAATCCAATTTTCAGTAAGCTTAATAATTTCATTAGGCTCTTTATTTTTTACATCAATGGGCTTGCCGATACTAACTTGAATTGTTCCCGGTTTTTTAAGAATTGAATTTTTTGGCCAAAATAAACCTGCATTATGAGCAACGGGAATAACTTGTGTATTTGTTTTTGAGGCTACCCAAGCGCCACCAATATGGTATTTACCTTTTTGTCCAGGCTGAGTTCGCGTGCCTTCAGGAAACATGACAATCCAAAAACCTTTTTTAAGTCGATCGAGGCCTTGAGTAAGAATTTGTTCTAGAGATTTTCGTCCTGCTTTTCGATTAATGGCGATCGGGGAAGCCATCGCTAAACCCCATCCAAAAAATGGAATCCACAATAATTCTTGTTTTAAAACCCAAACTTGCGGAGGAAAGATTTTTTGAAAAGCAAGAGTTTCCCATGCTGATTGATGTTTGGAAAGTACAATCGATGCTGTAGAACCTATGTTTTGCTCCCCCTTGACAACAAAATTTAGATTACAGGAAATTCGCAGCCAATATAGCATTGTTTTTGCCCAAATTGAAATAAATTTATATCTTGCAACGGGCGGAAAGGGGAATGTAAGCAAGGATGCCAAGGTAAATGGGATAGTAAAAATCCACATACCAACTAGAAAAATAATGGATCTTAAATAAAGCATTATTTTTAGTTAAGTGTACTCCGTAATAATTCTTTGTGTCGCCTCTGCGAGATTTTCACAGATCCAGGTATTCTTGGGTAACCCACCTTTAGCAAGTGTCTCTTCGCCTTTGCCTGTTTTTACAAGTATAGGTTGGACACCGGCTGCATCAAAAGCTTGGAGATCCTTTAGGGAGTCTCCTACACCTGGCGCTTTTTTTAAATCCATCCCAAATCGATGGGCAATTTCTTTTAACATGCCTGGTTTTGGTTTGCGACATTCACAATCTTCTTCGGCCCGATGAGGGCAGAAAAAGATAGCATCAATATGCCCACCCTGTTGAGAGAGTAATTTAAACATTTTTTCATGAATACGATTAAGCGTTGATAAATCAAATAGACCTCGGCTAATTCCCGATTGATTGGTTGCTATGACAACTTTAAAGCCAGATTGGTTTAAAAGCGCGATTGACTCTAGACTGTCTTGAATAGGGATCCATTCATTAGGCGTTTTAATAAAATTCACGCTATCTTCATTGATTACGCCATCTCTATCTAAAATGACTAATTTCATAATCTAGTATGAGAGTTTAGATAAGTCAGCAACTAAATTCATTGCTGAGTAGAGTTTTTCGAGAAGGGCAAGTCTATTCATCTTAAGCGATTCATCCTCTGCATTTACCATGACATCGTTAAAAAACTGATCAATAGGATTTTTGAGTTTGCAAAGTAATTTTAATGAACCTGAATAATTTTTTGTTAGATATTCTTTTCTAACTTCAGCATCTACCAAATCTAATGTTTTATATAAATTAACTTCGGCTATGTCTTTAAGTAAAGCCAGATTAACTTTTAATGTGGATTTTAGATTTGCTTTTTTAAGAATATTTCCAACTCTTTTGTTGGCTGATGCTAAATCTTTAGACTCAGGTAGCTGGGAAAATTCTTTAATTGCAATTAATCTTTTAGGTATCTCGCTAATCAATCCTGAGTCAATCGCAAGGACAGCTTCGATATCAAGCGCAGCATAACCTTGATCTTTGAAAAAATTGGAGATTCGATCGAAGATAAAAGAATTAAGATCTTTAGATTCTGTTAATTTGGTGGCCTGAATAGAATCAGAAATAGTTGTATTTAAATTAAGGTCGATATCTTTTTCGGTAAGAATACGGATGATTCCTATAACTTGTCGTCTCAATGCAAAAGGATCTTTGTCGCCCGTCGGCTTTTCACCAATACTAAATAAACCTATTAAAGTTTCAATTTTGTCAGCAATAGCTACGATATCTCCAACAGTGCTTCTTGGAAGTGTATCGCCAGAAAATCTTGGCTTGTAATGATCTTCAATAGCAAACGCCACTTCTTCTGAAATTTTTTCATTTAGTGCGTAATATCTGCCCATAATTCCTTGGAGTTCAGGGAATTCACCTACCATATTAGAAGATAAATCAGCTTTAGATAAATCGGATGCAAGCATTACATCTTCTAGTAATTTAGGTTGATTTAAATTTTTTACGATCAGAGACGCAATTATTTTAACTCTTTCGGCCCTCTCAGATTGGGTGCCAAGTTTATTGTGATACACAATATGTTGAAGTTGTGAGAGGTAATCTTTAAGAGGCTTTTTTTTGTCTTGGGTATAAAAAAACTCTGCATCCGATAGTCTTGGCCTGATCACTTTCTCATTGCCTTGAATGATGAGAGTTGAATTTTTTGGAGATATATTTGAAACAATTAAAAATTGATTTGCCAGTTTCTTGTTTTTATCAATTAAGGGGAAGTATTTTTGATTAGCCTTCATAGTTAAAATAAGACACTCTTGAGGCACCTCAAGAAACTTCGACTCAAATTCTCCCACTAAAACATTTGGATATTCAACAAGCGCTGTGACCTCTTCAAGAAGATCCTCATCGTTGATAGGGGTAAGTTGATTCGGGAGGCTAGCAGCTTGATTATCTAATTCATTTTTGATTAGTGCTTTTCTTTCATCAAAAGATACAATGACATTGCCTTCAGTTTTCATTTGTTCTTTGTATTGATCAGCATGTTGAATCTCAATCATTTCTTTTTGCGATTCAAAGCGATGACCCAATGTTCTTCGATTAGATTCGATACCTAGAATATTTGTTTTGATAATGTTGGCACCGTGAAGAATAATTAGTCCATGGGCTGGCCTTACAAAATTAACAGTAGTCCATCCATCCAAAAGTTGATACGACATCATTTTTTTAATTGGTAAACGTATCAAGCTTGACGAAATACATTCAGCAATAATATCTTTTAATTTTACTCCTTCTATATCTTTATCAATATATAAAACTTCACTATTATTTTCATTTTTTTTAGCGATCAGATTTACAGATTTTTCATCCAAACCAATTGCATGTAATTTTTTTAATAAAGCTTCCGTTGGTTTACCTGACGCTTCAAATCCAACAGATACTGGCATTAATTTGATAGATGTATTTTGGTTTTCAGCTTTGTCTTTAACATCTTTTAAATAGATACCGATTCTTCTTGGCGTAGAAAAAATCGAATCTTCAGATGATTCATTTACGAGATGATGTTTTATAAGAAATTCTTTTACACTTTTTGCAAATGCTATGCCAAGTTGTTTTTGTGATTTTGGAGGTAACTCCTCTGTTAAAAGCTCTATAAGTAAATTATCTAGCTTCACGATTTAATGGTCTTTTTTGCATTAAGTTGATCAATGATTTCTTTTGCATGATTTTTATCAGCCAATGGGAAGCCTAAATTTGCCCGGCTTTGAACGTAACTATTCGCAACATTTCTAGCTAAATTTCTAATGCGACCAATATATTCTGCTCTTTCGGTGATGCTAATAGAGCCTCTTGCATCCAAAAGATTGAAAGAATGCGCTGCTTTTAAAACTTGTTCATATGCAGGAAGAGCTAAGCGCTCAGTCATGAGATGATTGGCTTCTTTTTCGTGAGCTGTAAAAGCTTGAAATAGAAAGTCAGCGTCACTATGTTCAAAGTTGTATGCGCTTTGTTCAATTTCGTTTTGAAGATAGACATCACCATATTTTAAATTGTCGGTCCAGATAAGGTCATAAACGTTGTCTACTCCTTGAATATACATTGCAAGCCTTTCGAGCCCGTAAGTTATTTCTCCCGTGATTGGTTTGCAGTCAATACCGCCTACTTGTTGAAAATAAGTGAATTGAGTAATTTCCATTCCATTGAGCCAAACTTCCCAACCTAACCCCCAAGCGCCAAGCGTTGGGTTTTCCCAGTCATCTTCAACAAAGCGAATATCATTTTCCTTAAGATTAAATCCAAGCGCTTTGAGTGAACCCAAATAAAGCTCTAAGATATCCAATGGGGAAGGCTTCAGAACAACCTGTAGTTGATAATAATGTTGAAGTCTATTTGGATTTTTACCATAGCGCCCATCTTTTGGACGTCGACTTGGTTGGACATAAGTTGCCTTCCAGGGCTCGGGTCCAAGCGCCCTCAAAAAAGTTGCTGTGTGTGAAGTGCCTGCACCAACTTCCATGTCGTATGGCTGAAGAATAGCGCATCCTTGGTTAGCCCAATAATTTTGAAGTTTGAGAATGATGTCTTGAAAGGTTAATTGCATAATGAATTGATCTCTAATTCATGCATTCTACTTCTTTTTCAATATCCATAAAAGTTTTGAAGGCCTCATAAACCAACCAAGAAGCGCAATGAAACATAAAGAAATAACAGGCCAATTACCTAGCAAAACATAAGGCGTTGCATTTTTGAATCCTTGCACGGAGCCCTCGAGAACACCTTCAGTAAATTCAGGCAGTGTTTCTAAAAGAATCCCATGTTCATCAATAATGGCTGTAGCGCCAGTATTTGTGGCGCGAATAACCATTCTTCCTGTTTCTATAGCTCTTGCTTGAGAAAATTGTAAGTGCTGGTAAGCAGCAATAGATCTTCCATACCATGCATCATTACTTATATTAGCTATAAGTGTTGCGGAGGGAAGGGCTTGAATAATTTCCTCACCAAACAGATCTTCATAACAAATATTAAATGCAATTTTTTGATTCGCAATAGCCATAGGCTTTTGGTGGACGCTACCTCTTGATAGGTCATTCATAGGCATATTGAGATAATGTGTATAAATGTATTGAAAAATAAATTTCAAGGGTATGAATTCACCAAATGGTACTAAATGTGATTTGCGATAAACTTGAAATGCATCATTTTTTAAATTTAGTACAACATTAAAATATTTTGTGTCTTGGCGCTCAATCGCACCCATAAAAATGTGACTTTGTTCTTTTGAAGCATGTCTTAAAATAAATTCTTTAAATGTTGTAGGGATATATTCTAGGAGCAGTGGCAAAGCAGTTTCAGGAAGAAGAATAATCTGGCCCTTTGTTTTTTGTATAAGCGTTTGATACGTATTTAATGTTTGTGAAATAGTATCTTTTTGCCATTTAATATCCTGAGCAATATTACCTTGAACAAGTGACACGGTTACAGGCTCACCAATACGATCACTCCATTCAATATTTTTAAGAAGTTGACCTGATAGTAATACAAAACCTATTGCACTAAGTTTTATAAGTTGCGAGCGCTTGTTTTTATCAAGCAAAATAAGGTTAAATATTAAAGCTAAAAAAGTGACTATGAAGGTTACTCCATAAATACCTATAATCGGTAAGAATCCAACAAGAGGGCTGGAAGGTACTTGTGAATAACCCATTGTGAGCCATGGAAATCCTGTTAAAAACCAGCCTTTAATCCATTCAAATAATGTCCAAATAAATGGAATTAAAAAAAAGCTCGATTTTCGATGTGAAGAAAGCCATCCAACAATACCAATAAAAAAAGCTAAAAAGAGGCAGAATAAAAAAGTACTTAAATATGCTAACCATGGAGGCATGCCACCATATAAATTTAGACTTATGTAAATCCACGAAATGCCAAAGCAAAATAAGCCTAACCCAAAAAAAAGCCCCGATAGAAAGCCCCATCTTGCATGGTTTAATTTGTACCAAATGTAAAAAAGACCGCTCAGGGAAATGAGCGAAATAAAGTGATAGTAAAAAGGAGCAAAACTCAGAACTGAAAGAGCTCCGAGCAAAAAGGAAATAGCTATATAAAAGAATGGATAGTGATTATTCAAGATACAAGAAGTCGTTTAAGACAATTGTACTGAATTATGAACAATAAAGCCTTAAAAGTAATTAAGGCTTTTGAATTTTGTATGTTTGAGAGGGGCTAGCTGAAGGTTCACCGTTATTATTTATAAAAACAACAGTCTCAACAAACTCATCTAGGAAATCTAATTCTGTTATGGGGTAATAGCTGCCATTTTCCGCAGTATTAATATGATGATATTGCCAAACCGATCCTACTACCTGATCAGACGATTTGATTTTAATATCTTCTTTGGAAGCTGGTTCTCCGAGAGCTTTTAGGATTTCGTCTTTATTAAAACTACTGATAGCCTCAATAAAGGATTTTTCGTCTACAGGAAGAGTGCTTTTATCAATTTCGTTAGCGAAAAGGTGTGGAGATAAGATTAAAAGAATAGCTAAAAATTGTTTTTTCATTAAGGGCTCCCAAAGTCATAGGAAAAAGAATAAGTCGATTAGTTCAAAAAATTACACGTTATTACCAGGAGTGTCAATTTCAAGAAGGATGGAATAGAGTTTGCGACTATCTGCTCGTAAAACTGTAATTTTGAATCCTTGAAAAGTAATTTTTTCATCTCGTTTTGGCAGATGACCAAATGCATGAATAATTAAACCACCGATAGTTGAAAATTCCTCATTACTAAAAGTCACCTTAAAAAATTCATTAAAGTCTTCAATTTCAGTTGATGCTTTTACTCTATAGCGACCATCTTTGTCTTGAATGATATTATCCTCAGTCTCATCAAAATCAAATTCATCCTCAATTTCACCCACGATTTGTTCTAAAACATCTTCAATTGTAACCATACCTGAGACGCCGCCGTATTCGTCTACTACAATTGCAATATGATTTCGACTACTTCTGAATTCTTTGAGAAGCACATTAAGTCTTTTGGATTCTGGAATGAATATAGCAGGGCGCAACATATCTCTAATTTCAAAGTCGTCGCCTGCATAATATTTAAGAAGATCCTTGGCTAGCAATATACCAATGACATCATTTTTGTCATCTTCAATCACAGGAAAGCGCGAGTGAGCCGTCGCTATAATAAAAGGAATAAATTTTTCAGGTGAGTGAGAAATATCAATAACATCCATTTGTGATCTTGGAATCATGATATCTCTTACCTGCATTTCTGAAACCTGAAGAACACCCTCAATCATAGATAGCGAATCAGCGTCCATTAAATTTTTTTCATATGAAGACTTAAGCAACTCAAAAAGCTGCTCCCGATCTTCAGGGCCTCTTAAAAGAAAATGACTCAGACGTTCAATTAATTTAGATTTTTTTGATTCGCTCATTGCGATTTTTTCTCTTCTAAAAGATAAGGGTTTTTATAGCCGAGTTTAGTTAAAATTTTAATCTCTTTTTCTTCCATAATTTCAGCATCTTTTTTATTTTCATGATCATAACCATATAAATGAAGTGCGCCATGAATAATAAGGTGAGCATAGTGAGCTTCGAGATTTTTCGATTGATCTCTTGCTTCTTCTTCTATGACTGGAGCGCAAAGGACAATATCTCCAATGAGATGATGCGCATCGTCTATAAGAAAAGAAAGTACATTAGTTGGATATTTTTTTTTGCGATAAATAGCATTTAGATTTTTTGATTCATCACTTCCTACAATTCGAATGGTTATTTCGGCATTATGATCAATGATAGGTGCAAGCCATTTGTAGCAGTGTGTTTTTTTTACTATTGGTTTTGTGTGCACCATATCTTGAATTGCAATGATGGGTTTTAATTCCATTTGAAGTTAATTATCTACTTTCTTTTTTTCAAAATTTTCATACGCATTAATAATTTTTTGAACAAGAGGATGTCTTACTACATCTTCAGATAAGAATTGAGTAAATGCAATGCCTTTCACTTTCGACAAAATCTTTTTTGCTTCAATTAAGCCACTTTTTTGACCTTTCGCTAAATCAATTTGAGTAATATCACCTGTAATCACAGTTTTTGATCCAAAACCTATCCGTGTCAAGAACATCTTCATCTGTTCAGGAGTAGTATTTTGAGCTTCATCTAAGATGATGAAGCTTTGATTAAGTGTACGACCTCTCATATAGGCTAAGGGCGCTATTTCGATGATACTTTTATCAATCATTTTATGAACATTGTCGTAGCCGGCCAAATCATAGAGTGCATCATAGAGAGGTCTTAAATAAGGATTCACTTTTTGTGCTAAATCACCGGGAAGAAAACCTAATCTCTCACCAGCTTCTACAGCAGGCCTAACCAAAACGATACGTTTAATTTTATCCCTGTTAATTGCATCTACAGCGCTAGCAACAGCAAGATAAGTTTTTCCTGTACCTGCGGGACCAATGCCAAAAGTGATATCAAAATCTTGTATATTTTTTAAGTATGCATTTTGTCTAGGCGTTCTGCCCCTGAGGTCAGTTCTTTTTGTTTTGAGTTCATTGATTTCTGAAGTTACTTTTATTCCTTTTTCAAATTTATTAATTTCGACAAGTCCTAATTGAATATCTTCTAGTTCAATAGGGCCAATAGCTTTCTTGTAAAATTTTTGGATAAGAGCTACTGCAGCTTTTATATTTTTTGAAGAGCCGTTTATAACAAAACTTGATCCACGTCTTACGATATCAACCTCTAATGCAGCTTCAATTTGCTTTAGATTTTGATCTAATACACCACATAAATTAGATAATTGCCTGTTGTTGTCAGAAGGTAATTCGAATTCCATGCCCATATTAAATAATTTCTCCGCGAAGTCTTTTTGAGGTTACCTCGGTAATTATGACGTCTACAAATTGGTTAATAAATGATTTATCGGCTTTAACATCAACTACTCTATTATTATCTGTTTTGCCAGCCATTTCACTTGGATTCTTCCATGATTGACCATCAATTAAAATACGTTGTTTAGTACCTAGCATAAGATGACTGATCGCCTTGCCTTGCGCATCATTCATTAATTGTAATTCATTCAATCTTCTTAATTTTGTCTCATGAGAGATTTCATCTTGAATGTATGAGGCTGGAGTTCCTGGTCTTGGGCTATATAAAAAACTAAAGCTGAAATCAAATTTAATATCCTCCATAATTTTTTTTGTCATTTCAAAATCAGCATCTGTTTCGTTAGGGAATCCAACAATAAAATCAGAGCTTATTGAAATTTGAGGACAATTCTTTTTTAATCTTCTTATGATATTTTTGTATTCTAAAGCCGTGTAATTTCTCTTCATTGATGACAATATGCGGTCTGAGCCTGATTGAATAGGCAAGTGAAGATGTGCTGCGAGCTTTGGAAATTTTCCAAAACATTCTATAAGACTGTCATTCATTTCATTAGGATGACTTGTTGTAAATTTAATGCGTTTAATTGCATCAATCTCAGAAATATATTCTATAAGTAAAGCCAGATCTGCAGAAGATCCATTTTTAGTGATAGATCGATAAGCATTAACATTTTGTCCGAGAAGAGTGATTTCTTTTGCACCTAAAGATGCTAAATGAATCACTTCAGCTAATACATCATCAAAAGGCCTAGAGATTTCTTCCCCACGCGTATAAGGAACAACACAGAATGAACAATATTTGCTGCATCCCTCAATAATTGAAACCAAAGCAGAAGCCCCTGAAAAGCTCGGAGCGGGAAGATGATCAAACTTTTCTATTTCAGGGAAAGAAATATCAACTTGTGATGAGCCAGTTGATTTTCTTTTGTTTACCAACTCTGGTAATCGATGAAGAGTTTGTGGGCCAAAAATAACATCTACAAAAGGTGCTCGTTTAAGAATATTGGCACCTTCTTGGCTAGCAACACATCCTCCAATTGCAATAAGTAAGTTGGGATTGATTTTTTTAAGAGCTTCATATTCACCAAGGTGACTGTATATTTTTTCTTCAGCCTTTTCTCTGACAGAGCAAGTATTTAAGATAATAAGATCAGCTTCCTTCGGATTTTCTGTTTTGGAAGAAGCGTGAGTTTGATTTAATACATCCTGCATTTTAGATGAGTCGTACTCATTCATTTGACAGCCGAACGTTTTAATAAAAACTTTTTTAAGCATAAAGCTATTGAAATAGATGGTGCATTAAAATTAGGTTGTATTAAGTATAGTGGCTTTAAAAGATTAATAATACAGATAAATTATTGCTTTTTAGATAAGATCTATCTTTCAATGAGCATGTAAAATGATGTTATGAAAAGTTTCCCAATTTTTATTAATTTAATACATAAGCCCGTATTGGTAATAGGAGGGGGTGATGTTGCTCTAAGAAAGATTGAAATGCTTCTTAAGGCCGACGCAAAAATTACCGTGATTGCTTCTAGCTTATGTAAAGAATTAAAGTACTATCAAAAACTAAAAAAAATTCATGTCAAAATAAAGTCTTTTGAAATAAATGATTTAACCAATTCTGTGCTCGTTGTTGCAGCAACCGATAATAAAAAAGTTAATTCATTGGTATCTAAAACTGCCCAATCACTTAATATCCCAGTTAATGTTGTTGACGAGCCTTCGCTTTGTACTTTCACAATGGGATCAATCATAGATCGATCACCATTATTGATTGCAATTTCCAGTGAAGGCAATGCGCCTGTTTTAGCTAAATTTGTTCGTGAAAAAATTGAAGCTTTGATTCCACATAGCTTTAGTAAACTTGCGTCTGTTATGGGCTCAATGAGAGATAGCGTCAAAAATCGATATGAAACATCACAGTCAAGAAGAATTTTTTGGGAAAATTTTATTGATCATCCTTTGGTAAGACAATTTCTTAATCAAACTAAGAAATTAAGTGCGCAACAATTAATAGCTCTAGTAAAAAGGAATGAAATACAAAAGAAACAAGGGGAAGTTTTCTTGGTTGGAGGGGGACCGGGTGATCCGGATTTGCTAACATTTAGAGCACTTCATTTAATGCAAAGATCGGATGTATGTGTTTATGACAAGCTTGTCAGTAAGGATGTATTAAATCTTGTGAGACGTGATGCAGAGTTAATTTTTGTTGGAAAGGAAAGAGACAGGCATACTTTGCCACAAGATAAAATTAATCAATTACTCGTAAAGTTAGCAAAAAAAGGTATGCGTGTTTTGCGTCTTAAAGGTGGCGACCCTTTTATTTTTGGCAGAGGCGGAGAAGAGATAGAAATGCTTATGGAGCATAAGATTCCATTTCAAGTAGTGCCTGGAATTACTGCTGCCAATGGCGTATCAAGTTATGCAGGTATCCCCTTAACGCATAGAGACTATGCACAGTCTTGTACATTTGTTACAGGTCACATGAAAGATGAAAAATTGATGCTTGATTGGGGTTCGCTCGCTAAATCAAATCAGACTATTGTGATTTATATGGGTCTTTTAGCACTTTCACAAATATGTGTTGAATTAGTAAAACATGGCGCCTCCAAAGATTTACCAATTGCTGTTGTAGAACAAGGAACAACTTCACAACAGAGAGTGATAACGGGAGCTCTTTCTAATATTGTGCAAAAGGTGAAAAAAGAAAAATTAAAATCACCTTCTCTTATTATTATTGGGAATGTAGTCAAACTTCGAAAGAAATTAAAGTGGTTTAATTAACTTTCACTAATTAAAGGCAGTATGATTTTTACCTCTAAGCCCTTTTTAGTGCGATTTGAGATTTCTAATTTACCATTATGAGCTTCAGTAATTTTGTCAACGATTGCTAACCCAAGTCCACAACCCTCTCGATTATCGGATATTTGTTTTTTATTTATTGATATCACATCAAATCTCTCAAAAGGCTTTAGAAGCCTTTGGATATGATCTGGCGGAATACCTGGACCATCATCGAGAACAGAAATTGAGATATTTTCTTTATGTTTTCTAATAGTAATTATCACTTCACCCGTGGAGTAGGAAAAAGCGTTATTAATAAGATTATCAAATAATCTTCTAAATGAGATAGGTTTTATGTCATAGAAGATTGGTATTTTTAGATTACTCACAAAAACAATATTACGGTTAAGTATTTGATGTTGATTTTTCAAATGAATAAAAAATTCATTGAGATTTGTTGTAACTGTTGCCTCTTGATTAAATCCTCGAACATAATCTATAAATTGATTAAGAATATTATCTATTTCAACGATATCTTCCTCCATGCTTTTTTTAAGCTTACTCGCAATTTTTTTAGGCAACATTTCAATAGCAATCCTTAGCCTAGTAAGTGGGGTCCTAATATCATGAGACACTCCTGCTAAAAGAACTTTTCTCTCTTGATCTACTTTACTCAAACTCTCAGACATTTCATTAAAAGTTTGGCTCATAGTGCGGAATTCAGTCACACTATCTAAAGGGAGTTTTTTAGGAAATTCACCTTTTTTTAATTGTTTGGTGGCTTGAATTAAGAGATTCAAAGGTCGATTAATTCTTGTTGCAGTAGCATATGCTCCTATGATTGAAAGGCCAGCAACAATGATCCCCCAACCAATCCAATGCCATGGAAAGGGCCTGTCACCCGGCGTTGGAATTACTACCCAAAACTCATCTTGATCAATAGAAAAGCTTACCCAAAGACCCGGGATGCCATAGTGATCGGTAATCACAATTGTATTTTCACCAAGCCTTTCTTTTAGTTTTCTTACAACAACTTGCAAGAAGGGATCCGGAGCAAGAGGTTCGATATCCTCAAAGTAGTATGCAGGATAAATTCTGATATCACCTTTTGTAGATAACTCTGATAAAAGCTCAAGTCTTTTATCTTCTCTTGATGATATGAGAGAAGCTCTTGTAAAATTAACCACCGTTTGAATTTCTTGAGCTACTGCTTCGGCTCTAGGATCTCTTTCGAAATAATCAAATATGCGGATTGATACAATCTGCGCA
>DATCVG010000085.1:0-6017 GCA_036567085.1 Candidatus Methylopumilus sp. | reverse complement strand
TAATATTCAGAATGTAATGGCAGCAATAGCTCTTTGTGAACCCTTTGATATCCCCGATCACATCCTTAAAAAAGTCTTAGTTGAATTTAATGCACCACCTCATCGTGTTGAATTCGTAGATTCTTTTTCAGGCATTGATTTTTATAACGATTCGAAGGGAACCAATGTAGGTGCAACGATTGCTGCAATAAAAAGTATGACTAAGCCAATTTTATTGGTGGCAGGGGGCGATGGAAAAAATCAAAATTTTAATCTTCTAACGTATGCATCAAAAGATAAAATTAAGCATGTCGCTTTGATTGGTAAAGATGCTGAGATTATGCAAAAAGCTTTTAGCGCTTCTGCCATTCCAAGTCATATTGAAAAAAGTCTTGAAGATGCCATACGAAAATCTATTGAGATAGCAAACATGGGTGATGTAGTTTTATTTTCTCCAGCCTGTGCGAGCACAGATATGTTTAAAAATTATATAGAGCGAGGCAATCTTTTCAAAGCTTATGTAAAGAAATTAAAAGAGAATCATGTTAGATAAATTTTCTAATAAATCTCTGATTGATAAGCCCTCATTTGATCATGGCTTATTTTGGGTATCGATAATATTAATTGGGATAGGTCTTGTGATGGTTTACTCCTCATCAATTGCCTTGGCCGAGACTGCTAAAAAATTTGGAAATTCTTCCTCGTATTTCTTGATTAGACAAACCTTATTTATTTGTATTGGTGCAGCTGCAGGATTTATTACCTTTTTAATACCTATTCGCTGGTGGCAGAAAGTATCGCCTTATTTATTTTTAGGTGGACTATTCTTACTTATATTAGTTTTAATTCCTGGCATAGGGCATAAAGTTAATGGTAGTCGTCGCTGGCTATCACTGATGGTATTTAATTTACAACCTTCAGAATTCATGAAGCTATTCGTTGCGATGTATGCCTCTGATTATGTGCTAAGAAAGTCTAAAGAAATTGGCACTTTTTTAAAGGGATTTTTGCCCATGGCCTCTGCAATTATTGTAGTAGGCCTTTTATTAATTAAAGAACCAGATTTTGGAGCGCTTGCTGTTATTTCTGTGATTGCAGCTTTAATTTTAATTTTAGGTGGGATTAATAAAAATATTCTATTAGGACTTCTTTTTGTGTCGCCTGCCGCAATCTGGGGGATTATTCATGCAGCGACTTATCGTACAAGTCGACTAAGCTTTCTAGATCCTTGGTCAGACTCCTTAACAAAAAACTACCAATTACAGCATTCATTAATGGCTTTTGGTCGAGGAGAAATGTTTGGTGTGGGATTAGGTGGCAGTGTTGAGAAATTACTATACTTACCTGAGCCTCATACCGATTTTATTTTGGCAGTATTAGCTGAAGAACTTGGTTTTGTGGGCGTGCTTGTAGTTATTGGCTTATTTTCTTGGTTAGTGATTCGTGCCTTTGGAATCGCCAAAGAAGCGATTATTAACGAAAATTATTATTCGGCACTTTTATCGCAAGGTATTGGTATTTGGTTTGGTGTTCAGGGCATCATGAATATGGGAGTGAATATGGGACTTCTTCCTACTAAAGGTTTAACTTTGCCACTTTTATCCTATGGTGGCAGCGGTATATTGGCCAATATGATTGCGCTTGCGATATTACTCAGAATTGACTGGGAAAATCGAAGAGGTCTAAGAGGAATTTAACGCTGTGAAATTAAATAAAAAAATATTAGTAATTGCAGGAGGCACTGGAGGACATATCTATCCTGGCATTGCGATTGCGGATTATTTAAAAGCAAAAGGCTGGTCGATTACTTGGCTTGGAACTTCGCATGGTATGGAAAATAAGTTAATCGAAAAAAAACCTTATGCAAAGGCGATGATTGATATTATTGGTATTCGAGGTAAAGGTCTTCTAAGTTGGATAAAGCTTCCATTTATACTTTGTATTGCATTCATACAGTGTGCAAAAGTAATTAGAAAAGAAAAACCAGATGTCGTGATTGCGATGGGTGGGTATGTATCATTTCCTGGCGGACTTATGGCAAAGCTCATGGGGAAGCCGCTCATTATTCATGAACAAAATTCGATTCCAGGCCTCACTAATAAATTATTAGCGATGATCGCAACACATATCTATTCTGCATTTCCAATTAAATTTCTAAGGGCCTCTCAAAAAATTGGTAACCCAGTCAGAGATGATATTAGACAAATTAAAACACCAGCGCAAAGATTTAAAAATAGAAAAGGGCCCTTGAGATTGCTTGTTGTGGGGGGAAGTTTAGGTGCCAAATTTTTTAACGATACGATTCCTCTAAGCATTAAGCAAATTCAACCTAAAAATAGACCAACTATTATTCATCAATCAGGCGAAAAGCATTTTGAAGAATTAAAAACAAACTATAAAAAATATGGCATTAAAGCTGACTGTAGAGCCTATTTGGATCACATTGAAAAAATGTATGAATGGGCAGATCTGGTTATTGCTCGATCCGGCGCCCTTACAGTGTCAGAATTTTCGGCGGCTGGAATTCCAAGCATCTTGGTACCATTTCCTTTTGCTGTCGATAATCATCAATTTTATAATGCAAAATACTTAAGCGATAAGAAAGCCGCGAGACTTATAATTCAAGAAAACCTTTCACCGGAATTATTAAGCCGTCTCATTAACAGCATTTCAAGAAATGAATGTTTAAGAATGTCAAAAGCTGCGTTAGAAAATAAAACAAAAAAACCTGAAGAGGTTATATATCAAGCATGCGAGCGATTAAGTAAAAAATGAAACATAACATCAATCGAATTCACTTTGTAGGCATAGGTGGCTCAGGCATGAGTGGTATCGCAGAAGTGATGCATAACTTAGGCTATTTTGTTTCTGGCTCAGACATTCAAGACTCCTCCGTCACTTCGAGGTTAAGAGATCTGGGTATTAAGATTTTTATTAATCATGCTGAAGAAAATGTTAAAGATATTGATGTCGTTGTTATTTCTTCTGCAATCGATAAGAGCAATCCTGAATTAATTACTGCTATAAAAAATAAAATTCCAATTATGCCAAGAGCCGAAATGCTCTCTGAGCTCATGCGCTTTAAAAAAGGGATCGCTGTAGCAGGCACTCATGGTAAAACAACCACAACGAGTTTAATTGCCTCTATTTTAGCAGAAGCCTCAATGGATCCAACATATGTGATTGGTGGAAGACTCTCTTCCTTAAATACGAATGCCAAGCTAGGTAATGGAGCATATATTGTCGTGGAAGCAGATGAATCTGACGCATCATTCTTACATTTAACCCCAGTCTATTCTATTGTGACAAATATTGATCAAGATCATATGGAAACATATGACAATGACTTTGATAAGCTCAAAAAAACATATATCGAATTTATACATCGACTACCTTTTTATGGTGTCGTGATTGTGTGTATTGACGATCCCGTCATTAAATCAATTCTTCCAGAAATTTCCAGACCCATCATCACTTATGGTTTATCTAATGATGCTGATGTTCATGCGGAGGACGTCAGGGCAGATGCAGGCAAAATGCACTTCAAAGTAAGCATTAAACATTCAGATGTGATTAAAACAGATATCACTTTGAATCTACCAGGAAAGCATTATGTAAGAAATGCATTAGCAGCAATTGCATTGGCTGATGAACTTGAGATACCTATCTCTAAAACTATTGATGCTTTAAAACATTTTAAAGGTGTAGGTCGAAGATTCGAAACTTATAAAGATTTGATGTTTAATAAAAAATCTTTTACTTTGGTAGATGATTACGGTCATCATCCTGTTGAAATAGAGGCAGTCCTTGATGCAGCGCGTGATGCATATCCAAATAAATTGATCCATCTTGTTTTTCAGCCTCATCGTTATACCAGAACAAGAGATTGTTTTGATGAATTTGTAAGAGTATTGCAAAAGGCAGACAAAGTCCTCCTTACCGATATTTACTCAGCCGGTGAAAAAGCAATTCCAGGCCTAAGTTCCATGGTAATGATGGACAGTATGAATAAAATTTCAAATAAAGTTTCATTTGAAAAAGACATTACCGAGTTAGCTAAAACCGCACTTCAACATATTGATCAAGATTCCATTCTAATTGTTATGGGCGCAGGTTCGGTTGGAAGAGTTACCAAAGACATATTGAATATTATAAATACATGACGAGTGCATCAATTCTAAAAAATGAGTCATTAAATAAATACAACAGTTGGCGTGTAGGTGGAGCTGCCGATATTTTATTCACCCCACAAAATTTGGAAGATTTAAAAAATTTCTTAAAGCAAGAAAAGTATCTAAAACCACTGACTTTTATTGGATTAGGGTCAAATATCTTGGTGAGAGATGGCGGAATTCGAGGAACGGTGATTGTCATGCATGCTGCTTTAAATGAAATTCAAATGACTGAAAATGGTGTCTATGCAGAAGCCGGTAATACATGTGCAAAGATTGCAAAAAATCTTGCGAAAGAACATTATGTTGGCGGAGAATTTTTTGCTGGTATTCCAGGTACGGTGGGCGGTGCGTTAGCTATGAATGCTGGATGTTACGGCTCTGAAACATGGAATTATGTGATCCAAGTTAATATGATTGATGAGAAAGGCAATATAGTCACAAGACCAAAAAATGATTTTTTGATTTCTTATCGCGAAGTGGTTAAGCCCAAATTAAATGAATGGTTTGTAGGTGCTTGGTTTAATTTTAAGAAGGACATGACTGCTGACCCAGAAAGTAAGATTAGAGAATACCTCAATCATAGAAAAAATACACAACCGCTTAATTGGCCAACCGCAGGCTCAACTTTTAGAAACCCTAAAGATACTTTCGCAGCAAAACTCATTGAAGACTGTGGATTAAAAGGTTTTAGAGTAGGCAATGCTGAAGTATCAGATAAGCATGCAAATTTCATTATCAATTTAGGAGATGCATCTGCAAAAGATATTGAAGATATTATTGATCATGTTGAGTCTGAAGTGTTTAAAAGAAAAGGAATTAAACTCGAAAGAGAAGTCAAAATTTTAGGAGAGTTTCTAAATTGACCAATCACTTTGGAAAGGTGGCAGTGTTGATGGGAGGAGACTCAAATGAGAGAGCTATTTCACTCTTAAGTGGTGATGCTGTATTTCATGCTTTAAAACGCTTAGGCATTGAGGTTGACACCTTTGATCCCTCTGAAAGAAATATTGAGGAAATTAAAACTTATAACAGAGTTTTTATAGCACTTCATGGGCGAGGCGGTGAAGATGGGTCAATCCAAGCTTTCCTCAAATCAAAAAAAGTTGCTTACACAGGGAGCGACTCCGCAAGCTCTGCGATTGGTATGGATAAGCTCAAAACAAAATTATTATGGCGATCGCTTAACATTTCAACACCAGATTTTTTAAAAGTGACTGAAAAAACTTCTTATACGGATATCGTCGATTCGATTGGCTTACCTTTTTTTATAAAACCATCTAATGAAGGTTCAAGTATTGGAATTGATAAGATTAAAAGTGAGCAACAATATAAAGAAGCTTTTTTAAAGGCATCAAAAATTGATATAAATGTAATCGTTGAAAGATTTGTAGATGGGGAAGAATATACAGTAGCAATTGTGAATAATAAAACGCTACCAGTTATTAAAATTAAACCAAGTAACGAATTTTATGATTATGAAGCCAAATATCTTAAAGAAGATACGCAATATATTTGTCCTTCAGGCATAGAAGAAGATAAAGAAGCTCTCATTGCCCAAGAGGCCTTAGAAGCTTTCAAAGCAATTGGTTGTTCTAGTTGGGGTCGTGTAGATTTCATGATGGATCAAAAAGGCTGTCATTATTTTATAGAAGTAAATACCTCCCCTGGAATGACAAGTCATAGCTTGGTGCCAATGGCTGCTAAAGAAATCGGTATTAATTTTGATCAATTAGTTTTAGAGATACTAAAAACTGCAGATGTTAAATAACCACTTAAAAATTTATTGGTTAGGTAATTTAGTTTTTTTACTTAATATTATTTTGATACTTTTTTTATTAAGTTATCGATTTATGCATTTTGCTA
>DATCVG010000084.1:0-3113 GCA_036567085.1 Candidatus Methylopumilus sp. | reverse complement strand
ATTAAGAAGTGGTCGCCAGAGGTGTCGATCTTCATCAAAATGCGCCATGGATGATAAACCTTTCACCCCTGCCCCACGGATCAATTGCAATAAAAAAGTCTCCGCTTGGTCGTCTTCGTGGTGCGCTAAAACGACACAATCTGTCTCGGATTGAAGGAGTTTTTCATAGCGAAGTCGTCTTGCCTCCCCCTCAATACCGAGGGACTTTTTTTTCGGTAATTGGATATGGTGAACCTCTAAAGCGACAGACCATTTTCTACATAATGCTTCACAAAACTTAGCCCATTGATCTGCGTGCTTACTTAACCCATGATGGACATGCGAGGCTTTTAAGGTAAAACGATGTTTCTTTTGAAGTTGATGTAAGAGATGTAAAAGGACGACTGAGTCAACACCACCACTTAAAGCGACTGTCATCGACTTTATCTTCTTATGTGATTGATTGAATGCTAAAAAAGCCTTCTCAACTAAATGAAGTAAGGGTAGCTGTTTAGTCTTTTTTGAAGTGGAGGCTTTAACGTTTTTACTTAGCGGTTTCTTTAAACTTGCCATAGCTAAGTAGACGTTCATGTCTTGCATCGAGGAGTTGTTTGAGTGATTTCTTTTGAAGTTTAGTTAAGTGTTCTTTGAGAGATTTGCGAACAGTTTCCATGAGTTGATTGGGATTGCGATGCGCGCCACCTAAAGGTTCATTAAGAATAGTATCCACCAAACCTAACTCTTTTAAGCGGGTGGCTGTAATCCCTAATGTTTCTGCCGCAGTGGATGCCTTATCTGCACTCTTCCATAAAATAGAAGCACAACCTTCAGGCGAAATGACGGAGTAGGTTGCAAATTGAAGCATGATCAGTTGATCCACGACACCTAATGCGAGCGCCCCTCCTGAACCACCTTCACCAATCACAATGCCAATGATAGGTACTTTAAGTTCTGCCATCACATATAAATTACGGGCAATGGCTTCTGATTGACCGCGCTCTTCGGCATTGATACCTGGATAAGCGCCAGGCGTATCAATGAAAGTCACGACGGGCACATTAAATTTTTCAGCTAATCGATAAAGACGTAAGGCTTTGCGATAACCCTCAGGCTTTGGCATACCAAAATTACGTAATTGTCTTTCTTTGACGTCGCGCCCTTTTTGATGACCAATCACCATCACAGACATCCCTTCAAAGGAAGCTAAGCCACCGACAATCGCTGGGTCATCCGCAAAAGCGCGATCGCCATGCAACTCTTCAAAGTCTGTGAAAAGTTTTTCAATATAATCAAGGGTATAGGGTCTTTGTGGGTGACGTGATACTTGGGAAATTTGCCAAGCGTTTAAGTTATCATAGATTTCATGAAGTAACTTTTCAGTCTTAGATTCGAGTTGTGATAACTCTTTTGAAATATCAAGATTCTTATTCTTGTTATGCGTCTCTTTAAGCTTCTCGGTTTGAGCCTCGAGTTCGGAGATCGGCTTTTCAAAATCTAAATAACTAATTTTCATAGATTTAAAACTTTTAAAATCTGGAGATTAATTATAAAGGATTTTTACGTTTTCTTCGCTCAACCATTGGGTTAAACCGTCTATCAATTCATCATGTAAATCCACTTGCCAATCTTGGCCTAACATGAGTTCCACATGACCCTTTTCGTTATGGTAGTCAATTTTAACCCGGCAGCGTTTGAGGTTATTTTGAGATGTCCCACAATAAGGCTTTAAGATATCTCTTAATTTAAGCGCGTCCGATTGTCCGTTACATGAAATCTTTAAGTGATGCGCGAATTGATTTCTCGCAGTGGCTAAATCATAGATTTTTCGGGCAGTGACACGAATACCACCTGTGAAATCATCGTGGCTCACACGTCCTTCCACGATTAAAAGTTGATCTTCTTGAACCAATCTTTGTGATTGAGTGAGAAGCTCATTACCTACCACGACATCAACTCGAGAAATGGCATCATCTAAGGTGACGATGGCCATCTTGCCACGCGCTGTCATACGCATACGTATAGCTACAATCACACCTGCTATTAAATAAGGTTGTTCTTGCGGTTTGAGTTCTTTGATCTGGGTTTTGATAAAAGGTCTGACACGCTTTTCAAAGAAGGTAAATGGATGGCCACTAAAATAGAATCCAAGCGCTGCTTTTTCTTCTTGTAATTTTTGTTGGGGCGTCCATGGTTCTACTTTGACCATGTCAATACTTTGTGTTTGCTCGTCACTGAATAAACTATTTTGTCCCCTATTGGCTTTACCCTGTTCGGCCGCTGTAATCGCTAAATTCACACTCGCAAGTAACGATGCCCGATTAGGATCTAACGAGTCAAATGCGCCACCACGGATGAGAGACTCCACCACGCGACGATTCACTTTTCTTAAATCAAGTCTCGCACAAAAATCAAAAAGATTTTTGAAAGGACCTAATTTTTCACGAGACTCTAAAATAAGTTCGATCGCAGCTAACCCTGTGCCCTTAATGGCACCTAATCCATATAACACTTCTTGGGTATTAATCGGAATAAATTCAAAACCACTTTGATTAATATCAGGCGCTAATAATGCCACACCATTCGGTTTGCAGTCTTCAAAAAAGATTTGAATATTGTCCGTGTTATTCATATCAGCCGACATGGAGGCCGCTAAGAAAGCTGCAGGGTAATGTGTTTTTAAATACGCCGTTTGGTAAGCCACCATCGCATATGCTGCAGCATGCGATTTATTAAAGCCATAACCTGCAAATTTTTCAAGCAAATCAAACAATTCACGTGCTTGTCTCTCCTTAAGTCCATTTTTTAAAGCACCTGCAACAAAACCATCGCGCTGCGCATCCATTTCCTCTTGTTTCTTTTTACCCATCGCACGTCGCAATAAATCTGCAGCACCCAATGAATAACCTGCGACCGTTTGTGCAATCTGCATCACCTGCTCTTGATAAACAGCGATACCATAAGTTTCTTTTAAAATAGATTCTGTCGATGGATGTGGATACACAATCCTTTGTTGTCCGTGTTTACGTTTACAAAAATCTGGAATCAAATCCATCGGACCTGGACGATAAAGCGCTACGAGTGCCACAATATCCTCAAAGCAATCGGGCTTCGCTTGCTTTAACATGTCTTTCATA
>DATCVG010000083.1:0-20798 GCA_036567085.1 Candidatus Methylopumilus sp. | reverse complement strand
AAACGGATTATGTGAGGCAGAGATCACAATACCTGCTTGCGATCTTAAGGCTTTGGTAAGATAAGCAACCGCTGGAGTTGGCATAGGGCCTGTTAAATACACATTGACGCCTGCAGCAATAAATCCAGCCTCGAGTGCTGATTCCAGCATATAACCTGAAACTCTCGTATCTTTACCAATAACAACACTTGGATGTTTAATTTTTTTATCCGTATTATTTTTGACTAGAATAGATCCGATGGCGAACCCTAGACGAATGAAGAAATCAGGCGTGATGGGATCTTGCCCCACTACACCTCGAATACCGTCTGTACCGAAATAATGTCTTGCCATAATTAAGTTATGCCTTGCGCTACATTGATAATTTTAAGTGCGCTCTTTGTTTCTTTTACATCATGAACTCGAAGTATTTTAGCGCCTTTTATGACAGAAAAGATAGCTGCGGAGAGGCTACCTGATAAATGATCATCAGAGTTGCCATTTAAAATTTTTCTAATAAATGATTTTCTGGAGAGCCCAACCAGAAGTGGAAATTTTAGGGATTGAAATGATTCGAGATGTTGCAGAAGCTCTATATTGTGTTCGAATGTTTTACCGAATCCAAAACCTGGATCTAAAATTATACGTGACTGATCAATACCCTCAAGCGTGAGATGATTTACGCGCGCTTCTAAAAACAATTTCACTTCACTCACAACATTTGTATACTGAGGATTTACTTGCATTGTCTTAGGTGTACCTTGCATATGCATCAGACATAGGCCGACATTAGACTCTTTCATGATATCAATAGCACCAGGCTGACTTAATGCATACACATCATTAATCATCGCCACATCCATATCAATCACTGCTTTCATTACTTGAGGCTTATAAGTATCAATAGAGATAGCAATATCAGACTCTTTTTTTAAGGCCTCAATGATAGGCGTGATACGTTTTAATTCTTCATCTGCACTGACAGGATCTGATCCTGGGCGAGTCGACTCACCACCAATATCGATGATATCCACACCCTCTTCAATCATCTGATGAGCACGCTTTAATGCACTATCCAAAGTTAAGTATTGGCCACCATCTGAGAATGAATCGGGTGTGATATTTAAAATGCCCATGATGAGTGGGCGTTTTAAATCAAAGACATGTTTATTTAATTGCAGCGTCATAAAAAAACAAAGGCTAGATAAACTAGCCTTGATTTCATTTAGCCTTTGGCGCTCGGTTGAGGAACCACGGCTACTTTCGTGCCTGAAGATCCTTTATCGCTCTTTGGCGGATTGGGAGTTTGTGTGGGTTTTGGCGGTCTCACTTTTTTACCGGCCATGATGTCATTAATCTGATCCGCATCAATGGTTTCATATTCAAGTAGCGCTTTCGCCATCGCCTCCACTTTACGACGATTTTTTTCAATCAGTTTTCTAGCAACACTATATTGCTCATCAAGAATACGACGAATTTCAGCGTCTACTTTTTGTTGAGTGGCTTCAGAAATGGTTTTAGAAGACATTGCGCCAAAGAATGAATCCTGATCTTGACCCACATAAACCATTGTCCCCAATTTTTCTGACATACCATAACGCGTGACCATGTCACGTGCTAATTTTGTTGCACGCTCAAAATCATTCGATGCACCTGTCGACATTTGCTTCATAAATACTTCTTCAGCAATGCGCCCGCCAAAGAGAATTGAAATCTCCTCTAACATCTTATTCTTATAGTTGCTGAGACGATCAAACTCTGGCAATTGCCATGTCAGACCTAATGCCCAACCGCGAGCCATGATAGTCACTTTATGAACCGGATCTGCATGAGGTAACAACTTTGCAACCACTGCATGGCCTGATTCATGGTATGCCGTATTCATACGCTCCTCTTCTCGCATCACGAGTGATTTTCTTTCAGGGCCCATAAAGATTTTATCTTTAGCATCTTCAAAATCCTGCATATCTACGGTGCGTTTATTACGACGTGCTGCAAACAATGCTGACTCGTTCACAAGGTTGGCGAGATCTGCACCTGAAAAACCAGGCGTACCTCTTGCAATGATGCTTGCCTTGACATCAGGATCTGCTGGAATTTTTCTCATATGAACTAATAAAATTTCTTCGCGACCTTTAATATCAGGGAGTGACACCATCACTTGACGATCGAAACGTCCTGGACGAAGTAGCGCTTTATCTAATACATCAGCACGATTGGTTGCCGCAATAACAATCACACCTGAATTTGCTTCAAAGCCATCGAGCTCAACTAAAAGTTGATTGAGTGTTTGTTCGCGCTCATCATTACCGCCACCGGTGCCTTGGCCACGATGACGACCTACTGCATCAATTTCATCGATAAAGATAATACAAGGTGCGCTTTTTTTAGCTTGCTCAAACATATCTCGAACACGAGCAGCACCAACACCTACAAACATTTCTACGAAGTCAGATCCTGAAATCGTAAAGAAAGGAACTTTTGCCTCGCCAGCGATAGCGCGAGCCAATAATGTTTTCCCTGTGCCTGGAGGTCCCACCATGAGCACACCCCTTGGAATGCGCCCGCCCAATTTATGGAATTTACCTGGATCTTTTAAGAACTCAACAATCTCAGTGACTTCTTCTTTAGCTTCATCACATCCTGCGACATCAGCAAATGTAGTCTGATTATTAGTTTGATCAAGCTGTCTTGCTTTACTCTTACCAAATGAGAATGGGCCGCCACCTTTGGAACCACCTTGCATTTGACGCATGAAGAAAATCCATACGCCGACCAAAAGAATCATCGGGAACCATGAAATGAAAATGCTCATAAGAATCGATTGTTGCTCTTCAGGCTTAGCTTCAACGATGACATTATTTTTTAGAAGATCAGATACCAACCAAGGATCTGTCGGCGCATAGGTATTAAACTTCTTACCTTCGCTCGTTGTCCCTTTAATTTTGTGGTTATCAATTTCAACTTTGGCGATCTTGCCATCTTTCACTTGTTCCATAAATTGTGAATAGACCAGTGAAGTATCATTTTTCGAAGAGCCCGAAAACTGATTGAAAATAGTCATAAGAATGAGTGCGATTGCGACCCAAATGGCAATGCTTTTTAGTGTGTTGTTATTCAATTTATGGATGACCTCGTATCATCTGTTTTAATCACTTTATTTTAAACCTAATTATGGGACTTTATTGAGACTTTTTAAGCTTTTGCAAAGCCTAGCAAATAAACTTCACTGCTTCGATCACGAGAAGCTTTAGGCTTCACCGTAATCACCTTTTCAAACTCAGGACGCATCTTTTTGACCAGCTCATCAAAGTCACTACCAATAAAGGTTTTGACTAGAAAATGTCCATCTGGTTTCAACCATTGTAAAGAAAAATCTAAAGCCAGCTCGGTCAAATACATCACACTTGGCTGATCAACTGTCTTGATACCTGTAATATTGGGGGCCATATCCGAAATTACAAGGTCTATCGGTGAATTATTTAAGTGGGCCTCAAGCTCTCTAAGAGAGGACTCTTCTCTAAAATCCCCTTGGATAAAATCAACTCCAGGAATAGGATCCATAGACAATAAATCCATAGCAATAATGTGGCCTTTTCCTTGGAGAAGCTTCGCGACCACTTGAGACCAACTTCCTGGAGTTGATCCTAAATCAACAACATTCATCCCAGGCTTAATAAGCTTATATTTCTCGTGAATCTCCATGAGTTTATATGCAGCTCTCGATCGAAAGCCATCTTTTTGTGCTTGTTTGACGAAGGTGTCATTCACATGCTCTTGCATCCAAGCCTTGCTAGTTCTTGTTCTTTTCATCTGTTAAAATCGATTCTTTAGATCTTTAGAAGTCCCTACCTTGAATTCAAAAGCCATTGCATACCTTCGGAGCTTAGCCCACACATTAAATCCAGTGGTCAGAATTGGCAATAAAGGCTTAACATCATCCGTCATTAAAGAAATCGATCTTAGTCTTAAAGCGCATGAGTTGATTAAAATTAAAATCCAAAATGACGAAAAGTCAGTTCGTGAATCCATGTTAAATGAAATATGTGAGGCACTTCAAGCTACTGCTGTTCATCATATCGGCTTACAAATTATTGTTTATCGTGCGGCGTCAGAGCCCAAGATAGTATTGCCCAAATAATTATCTAATTTTTAAGATAGCAAAAACACCTAAGAAACACTCAAGTAAATACGCAATACTTGAGATGCCATGCCAAGTTGTAAATCGATCTGCAAAGACACTCTCCATGACATCTTTTGGCATCGCGTCTAATTTGAATTTTTCTAACAATGGATTAATGCCTAAATGACTAATGAGAATAAGAACAAGCATGAGAACAATAATCCAAAAGAAACCTTGTTTTAATGCGTTTGTACCGTACTGATATATACGTTGAATCAGAAGATAAATACTAGCGCTCATACCCACATAAGCCATCATTCGAAAAAGCTGCCCTGCAATATTGCCTGCAAGTTGTGCCTCAGGCAGTAATTTGAATAACTCATAAGCCACAATACCTACAACCCACAAGCCGCCTATCCAAAAGGTTGCTGTAATGATTGCTAAATTTTCTAACCATTGTTTCATGATGTTTTTAGTTTAATACAAAAATGGGTTTTCATTTATAGATACTTGATATCAAGTATCTCATAAGATTTGGCACCACCTGGGGTATTTACTTCGGCCACATCCCCAACAGCTTTTCCGATAAATGCTTTTGCAATTGGCGAATTGATTGAAATCTTTTTCTGTTTAATATCAGCCTCATCATCTCCTACAATTTGGTAGGTAAAAATGTCTTCGGTATCAAGATCTTGAGCTTCAACAGTTGAACCAAATACACATTGATTTTCACCAACAATAGCAGAGGGATCAATCACCATCGCATTTGATAATTTTGCTTCAATTTCTGCGATACGGCCTTCGATAAAACTTTGACGTTCTTTTGCTGACTCATATTCAGCATTCTCAGATAAGTCACCTTGCGCTCTTGCTTCTGAAATAGCTTGGATAATATTTGGACGATCAACACTTTTTAAACGATGAAGCTCTTCTTTGAGAAGCTCAGCACCTTTAATGGTCATGGGTATTTGTTTAAGCATATTCATTCCTATTAAAACAAAAACCACGCTCTATAAATGGAGTGTGGTTTATAAAAATTGAGTGTATTTTAAGTAAGTTCTTTATGCAAGTTTTGGATAGAGGTGACAGTAATCTCTTCGACGAAATTCATCCCAACGCATGCCGCTTTGGCACCTGCAATAGTTGTGTAATAAGTCACTTTATTTTGCAAAGCGTATCTTCGAATTTCATACGAATCTGCAATAGCACGTTTATCTTCTGTGACATTGACGATAAAAGAAATCTCATTATTTTTAATCATATCAACAATATGAGGTCTTCCCTCTGCTACTTTGTTGACTGGCTCAACATGAAGTCCTGCATCCATCAAAGCTTTTGCAGTGCCCTTTGTTGCCACAATTTGAAACCCTAATTTATCTAATGATTTTGCAATCTCAATTACCTTATGATGGTCTTCACGGCGCACACTGATAAACGCTTTTCCATCTTTAGGTAATTTTGTAGAGGAGGCAAGTTGAGATTTAATAAACGCTTCCGCAAATGTTTTTCCTAGGCCCATAACTTCACCTGTTGATTTCATTTCAGGCCCTAATATGGTATCGACACCAGGGAATTTAATAAATGGGAACACTGCTTCTTTGACAGAGAAAAATTTAGGTACAATTTCTTTCGTCACTTTTTGTGACCTAAGCGTTATACCAACCATATTGCGTGCTGCAATTTTAGCTAACTGCAACCCACATGCTTTAGATACAAAAGGAACGGTACGAGATGCTCTGGGATTAACTTCTAGAACATAAATTACATCACCTTGAATCGCAAACTGCACATTCATTAAACCTACAACGTTAAGCGCTTTCGCCATCTCAATCGTTTGTTTTCTTAATTCATCTTGAGTTTTTTTAGACAAGCTATAAGGAGGGAGGGAGCACGCAGAGTCGCCTGAGTGAACACCCGCCTGTTCGATGTGCTCCATAATGCCGCCAATAACTACATCTGTGCCATCTGATAATGCATCGACATCCACTTCAAGTGCATCATTTAAAAATCGATCAAGAAGCACAGGAGATTCATGAGAGACTTTTACAGCTTCACGCATGTAACGTTCAAGTTGAGCTTGCTCGTGCACGATTTCCATCGCACGACCACCAAGAACATAACTTGGTCTTACCACAAGTGGGTAGCCAATTTCTTCAGCTAAACGAATCGCATCTTCAGGCGTTCTCGCTGTGCGATTAGGCGGCTGCTTAAGGCCGATAGAATTTAACATTTTTTGAAAGCGCTCACGATCCTCTGCCATATCAATGGCATCAGGTGAGGTGCCAATAATCGGTACGCCTGCTTTTTCTAAATCTTTTGCTAATTTTAATGGAGTTTGTCCGCCGTACTGCACAATAACGCCAAATGGTTTTTCAATAGCGACAATTTCTAATACATCTTCAAGTGTGACGGGCTCAAAATAAAGTCGGTCTGAGGTGTCGTAATCAGTGGATACCGTTTCAGGATTACAATTCACCATAATGGTTTCGAATCCATCTTCACGCAATGCTAATGCTGCATGCACACAACAGTAATCAAATTCAATACCTTGTCCAATTCGATTAGGTCCACCTCCTAAAACAATAATTTTTTTATTAAGCGTTGGATTAGCTTCACACTCCTCTTCATATGTTGAATACATATAAGCTGTATTCGTTGAGAATTCTGCAGCACAGGTATCTACACGTTTATATACTGGTCTTACGTCATGCTTATGACGATAATTTCTAACATCCTCTTGTTTGGTTTTTAAAAGTGTTGCAAGCCTTCTATCAGAAAATCCTTTTTGCTTTAACTGAAATAAATCTTCTTTTGATAAATCATGAAGTGGGGTCCCTATCAAATCTTTTTCGATATCAATAATATTTTTAATTTGGTGTAAGAACCATGGGTCAATATTGGAGTGTCCAAAAACTTCTTCAATTGACATGCCTAATCTAAATGCATCACCAACATACCAAATACGCTCAGGTCCTGGCTCTCTTAGCTCTTTAATGATGAGATCTTGATCCGTTGTTTTTTCATCTAAGCCATCCACACCAATTTCAAGACCTCTTAATGCTTTTTGGAAAGATTCTTGGAAGGTACGTCCAATCGCCATAACTTCGCCGACAGATTTCATCTGGGTCGTAAGTCTTGAATCTGCTTGTGGAAATTTTTCAAAAGCAAATCGAGGTACTTTAGTGACTACGTAATCAATACTTGGCTCAAAAGATGCAGGTGTTGCGCCACCTGTAATTTCATTTTTTAATTCATCTAATGTAAAGCCAACTGCAAGTTTTGCTGCAATTTTTGCAATCGGGAAACCTGTCGCTTTTGAAGCTAGGGCAGATGATCGAGATACACGAGGATTCATTTCAATCACTATCATGCGTCCATCTTTTGGATTGATTGCAAATTGCACATTGGAGCCACCTGTATCTACACCAATTTCTCGCAAGACTGCAATCGATGCATTACGCATGATTTGATATTCTTTATCGGTAAGTGTTTGCGAAGGAGCAACAGTGATCGAGTCGCCCGTATGGACACCCATTGGATCTAAATTTTCAATCGAACAAACAATGATGCAATTATCTTGAGAGTCACGCACCACTTCCATCTCATACTCTTTCCATCCCAGCAAAGACTCTTCAATAAGAAGTTCTTTTGTGGGAGATGCTTCCAGTCCTCTTTCACAGATCGCTATAAACTCTTCACGATTGTATGCAATGCCCCCGCCACTTCCTCCCATGGTAAATGATGGGCGAATAATAGCTGGATAACCAATACCTGCTTGAACTTGAATTGCCTCTTCTAGACTATGTGCGATGGATGACTTTGCAGAACCCAGGCCAATCTTATTCATAGCTTCTTTAAATTTTTGTCTATCTTCTGCTTTATCAATCGCTTCTTTCGATGCGCCAATTAATTCAACATTATATTTTTTTAGCACACCGTATTTATCTAAATCGAGCGCGCAATTGAGCGCAGTTTGTCCCCCCATTGTAGGAAGAAGTACATCTGGTTTTTCTTTTGCAATAATTTTTTCAACGATTTGCCAATTGATTGGTTCGATATATGTTGCATCCGCCATTTCAGGATCTGTCATGATCGTAGCTGGATTCGAGTTAACTAGAATGACGCGATAGCCTTCTTCACGAAGTGCTTTACAGGCTTGTGCACCCGAATAGTCAAACTCGCATGCCTGACCAATAACAATGGGGCCTGCACCAATAATGAGTATAGAATTAATATCTCTACGCTTTGGCATGGCTCATTTTCTTTTTTTCAATAAGATCAATAAAGTGATCAAACAAATAGCTCATTTCAGATGGGCCAGGACTTGCTTCAGGATGACCCTGAAAACTAAAAGCGGGTTGATCAAGTCTCTCAATACCTTGCAAGCTGCCATCAAAGAGAGACTGATGGGTAGCTGCTAAATTTTTAGGAAGTGAAGTTTGATCGACCGTGAAGCCATGATTTTGGCTGGTAATAAAAACACGTTTTGTTTTTAAATCTTGGACAGGGTGATTTGCCCCGTGATGTCCAAATTTCATTTTAGATGTTTTAGCGCCGCTCGCTAATGCTAAAAGTTGATGGCCCAAACAAATACCAAAGGTAGGATAGCCATCGTCAACCAATTGTCTAATGGCTTTAATTGCATAATCGCATGGCTCAGGATCACCTGGCCCATTCGATAAAAATACACCATCAGGTTTTAAGCGAATCACTTCTTCATAGGAAGTTTCAGCAGGGACAACTGTCACCTTACATCGCCTTGAAACTAACATTCTTAAAATATTTTTCTTGATACCGTAATCAAATGCGACGACATGATAATCCGACTCTTTGTGATTGCTATAACCTTCAGATAATGACCATTCGCCTTGATTGAATATATAAGCTTTTTTAGAGCTCACAACTTTAGCGAGATCCATTCCGGAAAGTCCTGGAAAATTTTTAGCTTCTTGATGTGCTTTTTTATGATCATCAGACTCAGCAATAATACAGCCTGCTTGTGAGCCATGTTCTCTTAAATGCCTGGTGAGTTTTCTTGTATCAATATTTGCGATCGCAACAATCTGATTCGCTTTTAAGTATTCGGAAAGTGTTTGTTCGCTTCTAAAATTGCTATTAATCATAGCGAGATCGCGAATGATTAAGCCACTCGCATAGACCTTATCAGATTCAATATCTTCTTGATTAACACCTACATTACCAATATGAGGATAAGTAAGTGTAACAATTTGTTTTGTATAAGAAGGATCAGTGAGAATTTCTTGATAACCAGTCATGGAAGTATTAAAAACAACTTCACCTATGGTTAAACCTGGAGCACCAATTGAAATACCTCGAAACTTAGTTCCGTCTGCAAGCACTAACACTGCCGACATATTTCGCGACAAAATGATTCTCCAGTATTTGCGAATTCAAGGGTTTGGGTACTGGATATACAAAACGGGAGAAGTTTTTAGCAGCTCCCGTTTCAAATATCGTAGATATTATAGTCGATTTAGCGCCTTATTTCAACGCACTAGACCACGATAAATAGCTATTGATCAGACAGTCCTAAGACCTTTTGCATGTCAAAAAGGCCAGTTTTTTGTTGAGACAAAAACTTTGCAGCTCTGAGTGCCCCTTTGGCAAAGGTCGCCCGACTTGAAGCCTTGTGAGTTAATTCAATACGCTCACCCGTACCTGCGAATAAAACGGTATGGTCTCCTACAATGTCGCCACCGCGAATCGTTGAAAAACCAATAGTAGTTTGCTTGCGCTCGCCTGTGTTGCCATAACGCTCATACTGCGCTTCCTTTTTAAGATCTCTACCGCTTGCTTTTGCAACCGCTTCTCCTAATCTCAAAGCTGTGCCTGAAGGTGCATCAATTTTATATCGATGATGCGCTTCAATAATTTCTATATCAAAATCATCTTTGAGTAATTGTGTTGCTTTTTCAACTAAAGAAATTAATAGATTAACGCCCACACTCATATTGGGTGCAAAAACAATCGGTATCGTTTTTGAAGCATCAAGAATAATTTTCTTCTCTTGATCTGAAAATCCAGTAGTACCAATTACATACTTCACTTGATGTGCTTCACATAATTTCAAGTATTCGAGACTTGCTTCAGGTCTTGTGAAATCGATCACAACGTCAGCAGATGAAATCACCTTTGCAATATCATGATCAATCTTTATACCTGTGGAAATACCCAAAGCCTCTCCTGCGTCGCAGCCTAACTTCTCACTTGATTTATGATCAATGGCTGCCACAAGCGCTAAATCTTTATCGGCAGTAATTTCCTGGATGAGCGTTTGACCCATTCGGCCAGAAACTCCTACGATAAGAATATTTATTTTGCTCATACGATTAGAATCCTATTTTTTCTAACATTAAATCAAAGTAATTGGGATCGGTTTCAGCTGGCAATGGTTTTGAATTACCAGTTTTGGAGGCTTCAGGTTTTACTGCCTCAGGCTCTTTTTTAATTTCAACTGGAGCTACCTCGGTCACAGGCTTTTTAATTTCTGATTCTAATTCTTTCGCTGGCACAATTGTCTCTTTCTTTGGTGTCACAGATTTTCTCTCTTCAAGAGGCACTTCTTTTTTAGTCGGAGCTATTTTTGGAGCAGGCTTCTCCTCATCATCTTCCCAAAATTTTAAACGATCGAGTATGCCTTTTTCTTTTTGAATTGGTTTCTGATTAGCATCATTATTTTTTTGAGGCGCTATTTCTGGACGCTCTTCATTCTTATTTTGAGGGGCGGGAATAACGTCACCCTTTACTTTTGCAAGTAAGTCTTTTTCAAATATCAGGATAACTCTTCTTTTTTCAATAATTACGCCATCATTTTCCATTTGATAAAAATAATCCCATTGATCTTTATGAAAGCTATCAGAAATTAATGGTGTGCCCATAACAAAGCGCACTTGGGTTTTTGTCATACCTGGCTTTAATTGGGCCATCATTTTTGAGGTGACTAAATTACCTTGTTGAATTGGCATCTTATAAGGCTTAATAGAGGGTAATGTAGAAGAGCAGGCAGTGACTAAAAGGCTTAAAACAAAAAGAAATATACGCATTTTTATAACTTTAAACATAATGCATATTAATATAACATGCTAGACAGTATTCAAAATGTTTCGTAAAGCAATTTTTAAGGTGGCATGATGGCACAAGATCATAAAGATTTAAAAAAATCAGGGCTTAAGGCAACGCTTCCCCGACTTAAAATCTTAAGTCTCTTTGAGCATAGTGATGCCAAACATCTCTCAGCCGAAGATGTCTATAAACTCTTAATTAAATCTGGTGAAGATGTAGGCCTAGCAACAGTCTATCGTGTGCTCACTCAATTTGAACAAGCAGGTCTTTTAATACGTCATCATTTTGAAAGTGATAAGGCTGTATTCGAATTAAGTGACTCACAACATCACGATCATATTGTCTGTATGCAATGTGGTCATGTAGAAGAATTTTGTGATGATGAAATTGAAGAAAGACAGAAAATCATTGCAAGTAAAAAAGGGTTTGTCATCCAAGAACATTCACTTTATATCTATGCTGAATGTACTAAAACACCGTGCCCTAACAAGATTTAAATCTGCAACATTTCCTTCGCGTGCTCTCTTGTGGTATCGGTAATCGATATACCCCCTAACATACGTGCAATTTCATCAACACGCATCTTGTCATCCATTAAATAAATATGGCTGAGTGTTTGGTTGTTTTCTTGTGTTTTGGATACTTTGTAATGATGAGTAGCTAATGATGCAACTTGCGGTAAGTGAGTAATAACTAACACTTGCCTTTTATCATGATTACCCAATTCTTTTAAAAGCTTACCTACAATTTCTGCAACACTGCCTCCGATACCTACATCGACTTCATCAAAAATCATACAAGGTACATTGGCTTTTGAAATGGATGCCACACGAATTGCAAGACTTAAGCGAGAGAGTTCGCCTCCAGAGGCTGCCTTATGAATAGGTCTTGGTTCAGCGCCTATGTGTGTTGCCACGAGAAATTCTATATGCTCTAGACCATGGGCTGTTGGCTCTTGAGGTGTGAGATTCACTTCAAAGCGTCCATGACTAAAAGATAATTTTTGCATTGCTTGAGTGATATTTTGACTTAAAGTCGCTGAAGCAACTTTTCGAGCCTTAGATAATAAGTGTGCACTATCATTGAAAGCTTGAAGCGCTAATTTTTCTTTGGCATCGATACCTTCATCTGATTGGAGAGACTCAAGCTCATCCATTCGCGCTTGCCAAGCAATGAGTGTGGATTCAAATTCCTCAGGCTTGATACGATGCTTTCTACCAAAGTTATGAATCGCTTGAATCCGCGCTTCAATATCTTTTAATCTTTCTGGATCTAAATCAACTTTTTGTAAATACCGATTAAGAGAGCGAAGAAGTTCTTCTGTTTGAATATTAATGGAATCAATAAGCTCAGAAGATTCTTTCAATTTCTCATCAATAGTTACTGAGTGATAAATTTTTTGCTGAATCAAATGAAGTCTATCTGAAATTGCCATTTCATCTTTTTCTAAAACTTCAACACAAAAATTAATATCTTCAATAAGCTCGTTACCATGCGACAACATGGCATGATCTTGTTGCAAAGCTTCCCATTCACTCAGTGTAAATGAAAGTTGTTTTAACTCTCTTAATTTATCTGTTAATTCTGCAAGCTCATCGCTATAAATTTGTGCATTTTTTTCGTACTCAATTTTTTGTTGGTAAAGCTTATGCCATGTTTGATATAGATTATAAGTTTTGAGGGCTAAATCTGAGTGGCCACCAAAATCATCTAAAATTTGTCTTTGTGCGCTTAATTTTAAAAGTGAATGATGGGAGTTTTGACTATAAATATCAACGAGTGACTCGCCTAATTCTTTCAACTGCTGAAGTGTTGCCAATTTGCCATTAATAAAAGCTCTTGATTTTCCATCAGCATGAATCACTCTTCTTAAAATGAGTTCATAGCTATTAGATTCAAGTTCGTTTTCTTTGAGCCAATCAATCACTTCCTGATTATCTTTAATATCAAAGATAGCGCTGATATCCGCCTTTTCCTGCTGAAGTCTCACTATCCCACCCTCATTACGCTGGCCTAAAGCTAGGGATAGAGCATCAATGAGAATAGATTTTCCAGCGCCTGTCTCACCTGTTAATGCTGAAAAACCAGATTTAAAATCCAAACTCATTTTGTCAACAATGACAAAATCAAGGATAGATAAATTAAGTAACATAGCGCTTTTTTAACCCCAGTTTAATTTTTTTCTTAACATCTCAAAATAACAATAATCTTTTGGATGAAGAAGTGTAATCATTTTTTCTGCGCGTTTAATTTCAACACGATCACGAGGCTCAAGCGGTACTTTAAGTTGGCCATCTATACTTAAGTAAGATTCTTCCATACTCACCACATGAATCTCGATAACGCTTTGACTACTTACAGCGATAGGGCGATTACTTAATGTATGGGGACTAATCGGCACAATAGAAATAGCTTCTAATTGAGGATGAAGAATGGGTCCGCCTGCGGAAAGAGCATAAGCAGTCGTCCCTGTAGGTGTAGTAACTACAAGGCCATCTGATCTTTGTTTATGAACAAAACTACCATTAATTGATACCTCTAATTCAATCAAACGAGAACCGCTTCGGACAACCACGTCATTAAGTGCTAATGACTCATGAATGCATGTCGTGCCTCTAAAAATTTTAGATTGCAAAAGCATTCTTTTGTCTTTATATGAAGAGCCTCGAAATATCTCATCGATTGATTCCAACATATTGCTTGTATTTAAATCCGCTAAAAATCCGAAACGTCCTTGATTCACCCCTATCAAAGGAATATCAAAATTCACTAGAGATCGTGCAACACCAAGCATAGTGCCATCACCACCAACGACGAGCGCGAGATCTGCTTTTGCCCCAATCTCTTCTAATGTAATCGATTTAAATGCTTGAAACTTTCCAGATTGATGTGTGTTAGCCTCAATGAAGATATTGATATGCTTACTCGTTAAATATTGAGCGAGCTCTAAAAGCTGAGATTCAATGTCAGAAGATTCGCTTCCGCTAGCATATTTTCCGATAATTGCGACTGATTTATAGAGACTTTCCATAATTGAATTAAAGCATACTTAAGACGTAAGAATATATAGCAATTTAATATAGAAAAACTTAGTATATAAGCATTCATTTAAAAAAGTCCTGCATGTTAGAATGGCTTATTACCCCTTGAAAATTAAGCTTTACGGAGTATTTTAAAGCATATTGATTTATATGAATAACTCTATTTGATGATGCTAGATAAGCGCGCCCAAATTCTTTTAAAAACCCTCATTGAACAACATATTCATGATGGCCAGCCTGTAGCTTCTAAAACCCTTTCTAAATCATCAGGCCTTGATTTAAGTCCGGCTTCTATTCGCAATACTATGAAAGATCTTGAGGATCTCGGTTTTATTACAAGCCCTCACACTTCTGCAGGGAGAATTCCTACACAATTAGGTTACAGACTTTTTGTGGACTCTCTTCTGACCGTTAAACCTCTAGACGATAAAATAGTCAACTCATTAAAAGATCAAATGAATATTGGTGATAATAAAAAAATTATTAATAACGCTGCAGATATCTTGTCGACACTGACGCATTTTGCTGGTGTGGTTCTTATTCCTAAAGCAAAAAAAACAATATTCAAACACTTAGAATTTATTGGCTTGTCTGAGAAAAAAATTCTTGTCATTATCGTAACAAATGACGGTAATGTTCAAAACAGAATTGTGATGACTGAAAAGCATTACACTCATGATGATTTAATTGAGGCTGCAAATTATTTTAATCATAATTTTAGCGGTAATACTTTTGCTAAAGTTAAAGATACACTTGTGGAAGAGTTATCTAAAATGCATGCTGATATGATTAAACTTATGACAGCAGCGATTGAAGTAGGTAATGATGTTATTTCACCTGAAAGTGAATCGATTGTGATTACAGGGCAAAATAATCTTATTCAATCTGAAGAACTCGCGAAAAATATATCAAGTTTAAGAAAAATTTTTGAAGTCTTTGAAAAGCGCACAGCTCTTATGAAACTTCTCGATAAAAGTCAACTTGCCGAAGGTATTCAAATATTTATTGGAAATGAATCAGGCTATGCATCTTTAGATGAATGCAGCCTCATCACCTCCCCATATGAGACAGACGGTGAAATCGTAGGTACCTTAGGTGTAATTGGGCCTACAAGAATGGCTTACGAAAGAGTCATTCCTATTGTCGATATCACAGCAAAACTTCTTTCTAATGCACTGAGTCAACATTAAATGAATTACTTCACAAAAGAACCTCAATATCAACATGGTGATGTGCCAAAAATTGGCATCATACTTGCAAACCTTGGCACTCCAGATTCTCTCAGCACTCATGCCGTAAGAAAATACTTACAGCAATTTTTGATGGATCGAAGAGTTGTCGAAGTACCTCGATTTATTTGGTGCTGGATACTTCATTTTATTATCTTGGTCTTTAGGCCAGGAAGTTCAGCTAAAAAATATGCGAAAGTTTGGACAAAAAAAGGCTCTCCACTTTTAGTTAATGCTACAAATCAAACAAAAGCATTAAGCGCAAAAATTAAAAAAGCAGTTTCTCAGCCCATTGAAGTGGAATTAGGGATGTCTTATGGCAATCCTTCAATGAAAAATGCGGTTCTCAAATTAAAAGAAAAAAATTGTACTAAAATTCTTTTACTTCCTCTTTATCCTCAATATGCAGCTTCATCAAGCGCATCAGCAATGGACGCCTTATGGCGCGTGCTTCTTAAAACAAGAAATGTTCCCGCAGTGAGAACGGTGAGAAATTATCATGACCACCCTCTTTACATTAATGCGCTTAAATCATCTGTTTTACAGTTCTGGAAGAGAAATGGAAGACCATCAAAATTAGTTATGAGCTTTCATGGCATACCAAAAAAATCACTAATGCAAGGTGATCCTTATCATTGCGAATGCTATAAAACTGCACGCTTACTTGCTGAGGCTTTGAAATTAAAAGAAAGTGAACATATGGTGTCATTCCAATCGCGGTTTGGCAGAGCTGAATGGCTAAAACCTTATTACGCTGAAGTAATGGCTGATTTGGGCAAAAAGCAAGAAAAGAATGTACATGTCATTTGTCCTGGATTCTCAAGCGACTGCCTAGAGACTTTGGAAGAAATTAATATTGAAGGTAGGCATATTTTCTTAAGCCATGGTGGCAAAAGTTTTAGCTATATTCCAGCCCTCAATGACGATCCAGAATGGATTACTGCAATGCAAGGTATAATTCTAGAAAATTTACAAGGCTGGATTGATAAGAGCTGGACGGCAAAAAAAGAGGCTCAAAATTCAGCGATCACTAAAAAAAGAGCGCTGCTCGTAGAAAAGAAGCAGTCTTAATTATTTAAAGATAACATCCCATTATGATAATACTGACTGGTGGTGCTGGCATGATCGGAAGCGTCATTGCTTGGCATCTTAATACCATCCTTAACCGTAAAGACATCATCATCGTGGATGACATCCAACACCCAGATCAATGGAATAATCTAAGCAAAAGAACATATATCGATTATCTTGCTAAAGATGATCTTTTTCCTTGGCTTGAAAAAAAACAAGGTATTGAAGCCATAATTCATATGGGTGCAATCAGCGCTACAACTGAAACTGATTTCAACAAACTCTTAAATTATAATATTCGTTACAGCCAAAATTTATGGCGCTATGCAAGCGAACATAAAATTCCTTTTCTTTATGCAAGCTCCGCAGCTACTTATGGTGGAGGTGAGTTTGGTTATGATGATAAAGAATCTGAGTTAAGTAAACTAAGACCGCTTAACGCTTACGGCTATTCAAAGCAATTTTTTGACCAATGGGTTGTTCAACAAGTGCTAGCAAAAGAAAAAACACCACCACATTGGTGCGGTTTCAAATTTTTTAATGTGTATGGTCCAAACGAATATCATAAAAATAGAATGGCAAGTGTTGTATTTCATTCATTCAATCAACTTAAAAAAGAAGGCGAAATAAGACTCTTTAAAAGTGATCGTCCAGACTACCAAGATGGTATGCAATTAAGAGATTTTGTTTACGTGAAAGATGCAGCCGCAGCTGTCTTACATTTTTTAAGCCACAAAGACCATTCAGGTATTTATAATATAGGCACAGGAAAAGCATCGAGCTTTAAAGCTTTAGCTGAGTCGCTCGTTAAAAGTCTAGAGGGCGATCTTAATGTCATTAAATATATTGATATGCCAAATGACCTCAAGGGAAAATATCAATATTTTACTGAAGCTAACATTAAGAAATTAAAAGATGCAGGATATACAAAACCTTTCTTAACGATTGAAGAAGGCGTTAAAGATTACGCAACGAATTACTTAACAAAAAGTGATACATACGTATGAGTGAAAATATTAAAAAAATAGAATCCATCTTTAAGAATCATCTTGATACGATTCATAAACTATCCTCAGTTATTAATCATGTGAATGAAGTTGCAGATATTATTAAAAAGACACTTCACGCGGGTGGCAAGGTATTAATTTTTGGTAATGGCGGAAGCGCCTCTGATAGTCAACATATTGCAGCTGAAATTGTTGGTCGCTTTGTGAAAGAAAGAAAAGGTTTGCCTGCTATTGCACTAACTACAGATACATCAATTCTTACAGCAGTTGGAAATGATTATGGCTTTGAACATATTTTTTCAAGACAAGTGGAAGCATTGTGCTTAAAAAATGATGTAGTGATTGGTATCTCTACATCAGGTAATAGTAAAAATGTGGTGAAAGGGTTAGAAAAAGCAAATGCATTAGGTGCCATTACTATTGGATTAACAGGTGGTGATGGTGGTCTTATTAAAAAAATATCAAATCATAGTATCGTCGTAGATTCCAATGAAACCGCAAGAATTCAAGAGGCACACATCCTAATCGGACATACGCTTTGCGAACTTATTGATGAAAATAACTAACATATGACTGATATCGACATTGTCAAAAATAAATTCAATGCTCGCAATCAATGGGCATTAGTTATTGGCGACTTAATGCTAGATCGTTATTTAATTGGTAACGTATCAAGAATTTCTCCTGAAGCACCTGTTCCCGTCGTAAGACTTAAAGAGTCTTTTGATCGTATTGGTGGATCTGGAAATGTTGCTGCAAATCTATCGCTCTTGGGAATTAAAACGGTAATAGCTGGCCAGATTGGTGATGATATAGATGGAAAAAAACTATTCGAGATTCTTAAAAAAAATCATATTGGTGTAGAAGGCATCATTAAAGACAAAAATCCTACGACAACCAAAACACGGATTATTGGCGAACATCAACAAATGATGAGAATCGATCAAGAAGCAACCTCTGATCTTATCGACTCTAACGCACTTATTAAAAAAATTACAACGCTTCTTAATAAAAAACCAGCCATAGTGATACTTTCAGATTATGCAAAAGGTGTTTTAAGTGAACGTTTATGTCAGCATGTCATTAAAATTGCTCGATCAAAAAAAATACCTGTACTAGTCGACCCCAAGGGTATTCATTATAAAAAATATAAAAATGCAACAGCTATTACACCCAATAAAAAAGAAGCGATTGAGGCTTGCCATATTCATGTCACCAAAAATACTAATTTTTTAATGCCACTTTTAAAATTAAAGAAATCTCTCAATTTACAATTTATAGCAATGACAAAAGGTGAGGATGGCATTGATTTAATACAAGGTAATACGATTAAGAATCTACCCGCTGTTAATCAACAACAAGTATTTGATGTTTCGGGGGCTGGCGATACAGTTATCGCCACTCTTGCGGCATGTATGATCGCAAAAATGCCTATCGAAACCTCTCTGAACATTGCTAATATTGCTGCAGGTATAGTGATTGGCAAATTAGGTACGATTCCGATTACACTTGCAGACTTAATTAAAACCTTAAGCTCGCAACACTCAGATCAAGAGAAAAAAATTCACTCTCTTGACAGCCTTATGGAACAAGTAGGTGTCTGGAAAAAACAGAAAAAGAAAATTGTATTTACAAATGGTTGTTTCGATATTCTTCATGCTGGTCACGTGACTTATCTTGAAAAAGCAAAAAAATTAGGTGATGTCTTAATTCTAGCTCTTAATAGCGATTCATCAGTAACCAAGCTAAAAGGTAAATCGAGACCTGTAATACATCAAGAAGATCGAGCAAGAGTTCTTGCAGCACTTTCTTCTGTAGATGGTATTGTCGTTTTTAGTGAAGCAACGCCACTGCATTTAATAAAGAAAATTCAACCTGATGTCTTGGTCAAAGGCAGTGATTATAAAAAGAATCAAGTCGTAGGACACCAAGAATTAAAAAAATGGAATGGTAAAGTTGAATTGGTTTCGATTGTTCCTGGAAGAAGCACTAGCGCAATAATTAAAAAAATATCTTAAGATTTTGAGCTCTCAAAAAATTCTGATTATAGGACCATCATGGCTAGGCGACATGGTCATGGCACAAAAACTTTTTAAAGTCATTAAAGATCATTATCCAAAAAGTAAACTTCATATCGCTTCGCCTTCATGGACTATCCCCTTAGTCTCTCGAATGCCTGAGGTTGATAAATCAATTGCTTTGCCTTTTTCGCATGGTGAACTCAATATACTTAAACGATACCAATTAGGCAAAAGTCTAAAAATAGAAGGTTACACACAAGCTATAGTATTAACCAACTCGTTTAAATCAGCACTCATTCCCCTTTTCGCCAATATTCCTAAGCGCACTGGATTTTTGGGAGAAATGCGCTTTGGACTCATTAATGATCGCATTAAAAAAGATAAAAGCCTTTATCGCACTGTTGATCAATTTTTAGCGCTCGCACCAAAGAATAAAAATATTAAAACGAGCTTATCCACTTACCTCGTTTCAAAACCTAACCAAGCAAGAAAATTTTTAAAGGGCAAGTTAAAGTCTTCAGATAAAGTTTTAGGAATTGCTCCAGGCGCAGAATATGGGGAAGCTAAAAGATGGCCTATTGAGTATTTTGCGAAAGTCGCAATAGAAGCAATGGATAAAGGCTGGAAAGTTGTTTTACTAGGATCTGCTAATGATCATGACCTTGGAAGGTCGCTAGACAGTTTAACAAAAAATAAAGTGATTAATCTTATTGGTAAAACAAAACTTGAAGAAGTTATTGATGTCATAAGCATATGCAACTCATTTTTAAGTAACGATTCGGGCTTAATGCATGTAGCTTCAAGCTTAGGGATAAAACAAGTTGCTATTTTCGGTTCTTCTGACCCAAATAAAACACCGCCCTTGAATCATCATGCTGAAATAATGTATTTAGGTCTTTCATGCAGCCCATGCTTTGAAAGATCATGTCCACTTCAACATACGAACTGTCTTAAAAATATTAAACCTGAAGAGGTTATAAGAAAAGTAATTTAATGATTGAGATCATCTAACTTCCGATAGATCTCGATCTTATTTTCTGCACAAAAACTTTTCCATTCAAAAAAATTAGTCCAATCACTTAAAAAAATAAAATCTAAATTATTTTTTTTAGCGACCTGATAGTCATATTTAGAGTCGCCAATAAATAAAGCTGGTTTTTGTCTGGTAGATTTTTTCAATTCACGGGTCACAATTTCTTCTTTTGAATCTGGGCTTCCGAAAATACCTGCATCAAAATATTTTA
>DATCVG010000082.1:0-28742 GCA_036567085.1 Candidatus Methylopumilus sp. | reverse complement strand
CTATCATGTTTAGATTAAAATTATAATTAAGCCGGGATGGCGGAATTGGTAGACGCACGGGACTCAAAATCCCGCGCTAGTAATAGCGTGCGAGTTCGATTCTCGCTCCCGGCACCATAATAAGAAAATTATTGGAATTTTGTTCCTCTAATCACGTCCATTGAAATCATGATTCAGGTCAAAAAATTAAAAAAAGGTACTTTGTGCGAATTTATTCTTCGTCCTAACCCTTCTATGCCATGGAGAGTAATTAAAAAAATATATATTTTTTTCTTTATTTTTATATTCGTAATTTCTTCAATACTTTGCTATCTTGGATTATATCTGGCTATTCCTTTTTATGGGGTTGAGATTGTCCTGCTGGGGTATGCTCTGTATCTCACTTGTCTTAAAAGTACTTTTTATCAAATCATCAGAATTAGTTCCCACATAATTGAGATTAAAACTGTACAAGGAAAAAAAACTTTTAATGAAGAGTTCAATCGAGACTGGTGTAAGTTTAGACTTGTAACATCATACTTTAATCGTCCTAGTTTTATTGTAATAAGTTCTAAAGGCAAAAATACTCGTGTGGGAGATTTTTTATGCGAAAGTGAACGTTTAGAATTATTTAAAAAAATTTCATAAATATAATTTTTCGTATTGATTTTAAAAAATCCTACTGTTAACATGCTTTACATAAAATTGTGGTTAATTTAAAACGCCTGACTTTTAAACTTAAAGGAATATTAAATGTATTTGAATAAAAGTATGACTAGATTTTTAACTAACATCTTAGTTATATTCTCATTACTATTCATGTTAAATCCCAATGTACTAAATGCTGCCTGGGGGCTAAATATGACTCAAGGCGTCACTCCTATTAGTCAAGATGTTTATAACATGCACATGACTTCCTTATACGTTGTTACCATTATTGGTATCTTAGTTTTTAGTGTGATGTTTTGGTCTATATTCCATCATAGAAAGTCAAAAGGTATCAAACCAGCAAAATTTTCTCATAGTACAACTGTTGAGATCATTTGGACTCTTATCCCTTTTGCAATCATCGTTGCATTGGCAATACCGGCAACTAAATTATTAGCAAGAATGGATGATACTTCTAAATCTGAAGTCACTATCAAAGCTACAGGATACCAATGGAAATGGAAATACGATTACATAGATGAGGATATAACCATTTACAGTAATTTGGCAGCTGATAGTGTGGATGCGAGCCAGAAAAATTCAGGTATTGATCCAAAGACCGCTGATAATTATCTACGTAACACTGATACAGCTCTCGTTCTTCCTGTTGGTAAAAAAATTAGAATTATGACCACTGCGAGCGACGTGATACATGCTTGGTGGGTTCCTGATTTAGGTTGGAAAAGAGATGCAATCCCAGGCTTTATTAATGATAACTGGACAGTAATAAACAAAGAGGGTGTTTATCGCGGACAATGCGCTGAAATTTGTGGGAAGGGGCATGGATATATGCCTATTGTAGTTAAAGCTGTTCCTGAAAAAGAGTATACAGCTTGGGTTCAAGAAACAAAGCTAGCCTTAAAATCTAAAAAAGAAAGTGGCGATAAAGAGCTTTCAATGGATGAGTTAAAGTCCAAAGGCGAAACAGTTTACAAAGCCAATTGCTTGGCTTGTCATCAAGCAAATGGACAAGGCATTAAAGGAGTTTTTCCAGCTCTCGATGGAAGTCCAATAGCAACTGTCAAATCTCGTATTACGGAGCACATTCGTCAGGTAATTTACGGTAAAAACAATATGCCTGCTTTTGGAGAACAATTGTCTGATACAGATATTGCTGCAGTTGTTACATATGAAAGAAATACTTGGGGTAATAAAACAGGCGATATTATTCAGCCTAAAGATGTTGCAGAAAGTAGAAAGAAATAATTTTAAATTTTTAATTTAGGAAGACTTTAAGAATGAGCACAATAGCACACGCCGATCATGACCATCACGATCATAAGCCAACAGGTATAAAACGTTGGATATTTTCAACGAACCATAAAGATATAGGTACGATGTACCTAGTTTTTTCATTGATCATGTTTTTTATCGGCGGCTCAATGGCGATGGTTATTCGTGCAGAATTATTTCAACCAGGACTTCAGTTTGTAGACCCACAATTTTATAATTCAATGGTTACTGTGCATGCTCTAGTAATGATTTTCGGCGCTGTTATGCCGGCTGGAGTTGGTCTCGCTAATTGGATGATACCAATTATGATTGGTGCTCCAGATATGGCTCTTCCTCGCATGAATAACATGAGTTTTTGGATTATGCCCTTTGCATTTGCACTTCTTTTAAGCACTTTATTCATGGATGGTGGAGGCCCTGCAGGTGGTTGGACGATGTACCCGCCCCTTGTGTTACAAACTGGAAAAGCTTTTCCATTCTTAATTTTTGCAGTTCACTTTCTAGGAATATCATCAATTATGGGCGCAATTAATATTATTGCTACCGTATTTAATATGAGGGCACCGGGTATGACCCTAATGAGAATGCCCTTATTTGTCTGGACATGGGTTATAACAGCCTTTTTGCTTATTGCATCTTTGCCAGTTTTGGCTGGCGCTGTGACAATGTTATTAACAGATAAATATTTTGGTACAAGCTTTTTTAACGCTGCCGGTGGTGGTGATCCTGTGCTATTTCAACATATTTTCTGGTTCTTTGGACACCCTGAGGTATATATTCTTGCTCTTCCTGCATTCGGAATAATTTCTCAAATTATCCCAACTTTTGCCCGAAAACCACTTTTTGGGTATGCATCTATGGTTTATGCAACAGCTTCAATTGCTATACTCTCTTTCTTTGTATGGGCCCATCACATGTTTACCGTGGGACTTCCTATCAATGGTGAATTATTTTTCATGTATGCAACCATGTTAATAGCCGTTCCCACAGGCGTTAAGGTTTTTAATTGGGTAGCCACAATGTGGAAAGGTGCTATGACCTTCGAAGCACCTATGCTTTTTGCTTTAGCTTTTGTGGTTTTATTTACAATCGGAGGATTCTCTGGTCTTATGCTCGGTATAACTCCTGTTGACTTTCAATATCACGATACTTACTTTGTTGTGGCTCATTTCCACTACGTTTTATTAACAGGCGCAGTGTTTGCTCTTATGGCCTCAGCTTATTACTGGCTTCCTAAATGGACTGGTAATATGTATGATGAAAAATTAGCTAAAGTACATTTTTGGGCTTCAGCTATTTCAGCAAACGTTCTCTTCTTCCCTCAGCATTTTTTAGGTTTAGCTGGTATGCCAAGAAGAATCCCTGACTACAGTGTTCAGTTTGCTGATTTTAATATGATTTCAAGTCTTGGCGGTTTTGCTTATGGAATCTCACAACTTTTATTTGTTTACATAGTTGTCAAATGTGCTTTAGGTGGAAAAAAAGCTACTGGTCAAGTATGGGAAGGTGCAAGAGGATTAGAATGGACACTAAGTTCACCACCTCCTTACCATTCATTCACTAAACCACCAAAAGTGACCAAGGAATTAATGGAATATTAATGTCAAAAAAGAAATTTGGTAATAGTGATTCTGAATTAAAAAAAAGAAATCAGCGTTTGGCAATAATTCTTAGTTTTATTGCGATATCTTTTTATGTAGGATTTATTTTAAGCAACATTAAATGATTAAAGTTCGAAGCATTAAACGAACTTCCATACTTTTATTCTTGCTTACATTATTAATGTTTGGCTTTGGTTATGCTCTTGTGCCTCTATATGACGTTTTTTGTGAGGTTACCGGCCTTAATGGTAAAACTGGTCGTATTTACAATGAGGAAGCAAAGCAACTAATTAGTGATAATCAAAGGCTTGTGACTATTAACTTTGATTCAAATATAAATGGCAATTTAGCTTGGAAATTAAAAGCTGACCAAAAGTTTTTAAAAGTTAATCCAGGTAAATTTTATTCAGTTACTTATACGGTAGAGAACATGTTCAATGAAGAAATTGTGGGCCAGGCAATACCAAGTGTTTCACCGCAAATTGCTTCTTTATATTTAAAAAAGTCAGAATGTTTTTGCTTTAGGAATCAAGTTTTAAAACCAGGCGAGAAAAAAAAACTTACAGTTCGCTTTGAAGTAGATAAAGATTTACCAAAAGATGTCGAATCACTTACTCTTTCATACACTTTTTTTAGAGCTTTGAAAGATAATAAAAAAGTAAGTTAACAAGTAGTTTTGATTAATTATTTATAGATATTGAGGAAATATATATGGCAAGTAAAGATATTTATTTTGTTCCCGAATCAAGTAAATGGCCAATTGTAGCTTCTTTAGTTTTATTTATTGCTTTTATTGGTGGTGCGATGATTCTGAATCAATCCCCGAATGGTAAATATGTTTTACTATTAGGAATTCTTGGAATCATTTATATGTTCTTTGGTTGGTTCTCTAATGTTATAAGTGAAAGCATAGCTGGTTACTATAACAAACAAGTTGATGTGAGCTTTAGAATGGGTATGGGCTGGTTTATCTTATCTGAAGTGATGTTTTTTGCGGCTTTTTTTGGCGCTCTTTTTTATGCTAGAGTTTTATCAGTACCCTGGCTTGGTGGAGAAGGTCATGGCGTTGTAACTCACGAATTTTTATGGCCTGCTTTCAAAGCTTCCTGGCCCATGGCTGTTATGCCCAATCCCGCCAACTTTACCCAATATAAAGAAACTGTCCCAGCATTTGGAGTTCCTGCTCTTAATACATTAATACTACTAACAAGCGGAGTTACAGTCACTCTTGCTCACTGGGCTTTAAAAAAAGGACAAAGACAACAACTTTGCATATGGCTTGCAGCCACAGTTGCATTGGGTGCTGTATTTGTTTACCTTCAAGCCGGAGAATATCACCATGCATATTCCGAATTAAGTTTAAAGCTTAGCTCGGGTATTTATGGTTCAACATTTTATATGCTTACAGGATTCCATGGGTTTCATGTAACAATGGGAGCCGTCATGTTGGCAGTTATTTTATTTAGATCTATAAAGGGGCATTTTACTAAAAGTGATCACTTTGCTTTTGAAGCAGTGGCATGGTATTGGCATTTTGTAGATGTAGTCTGGCTTGGGTTATTTATATTTGTTTATTGGTTATAAATCCCTAGAATTAATAAATAAAGCGCTATAAAAATTAGCGCTTTTTTTATTTTAGATGCCATGAGGATGAATTAAGCCTGAATAAAATCCGTAGAAGAGTAAAAAAAATAAAACTATAGAAAGTCCTACTCTGAGAGATAACGAGGTAACCATTTTGTTAGATTTTTTTTTATCTTTGATTAGAAAGAAAAGACCGCCCGAAAGCGATAGAAGTATAAATAACAGAATTGCTATTACAAGAATCTTAAATAATAATTCACCACTCATAAAATAACCTTACCTTAAATTTAATTTTGAAATTTTCAATCTATAACATAAGTTTTAATTATAAGTTATTACCTACTCTGATATTTATTATATTTTTTACTCTTTTTATTAAATTAGGTTTTTGGCAGCTGGATCGTGCCGATCAAAAAAAGATAATTAATATGGCATTCGTCGAAAGACAACATCAGCCACCAATAGAATTAAATAAAGAAACTATCCAAATGCCAATAAAGGATATTATTTGGCATCATGTTAGTTTGAGTGGAGAGTTTTTAAATGAAAAGAATATTATCCTAGATAATCAAATTCGCGAGGAAAAAGCAGGTTTTCTCATTTATACTCCTTTTAAAATTTTAGATTCTAATGGAATTATCTTAATTAACAGGGGCTGGCATCCTCTAACTAATTCAAGAAAAGATATTCCTGATATACCTCCTATTAAAGAGATACAAACAATTCAAGGTGAAGTGAGTCAAATGCCTTCCTCTGGTATTTCACTAGGAAAAGTTTTAACTGAAAAATTAAATGAGTCATCTTTTAGGATTCAGAAGATGGATTATGATATTTTAAAATCCTTAATAAGCAAAGATTTAATGAGTTATGAAGTTAAACTCAAAAAACCAATTTTTGATAAGACTTATATTTTAGATTCCGGTATTCCAGTTCCTGATAGCGATAAAAACTATGGCTATGCATTTCAGTGGTTTGCGATGGCATTTACTCTTTTCATTATTTTTATAAGATTAGGTGTACAAAAAAATGATGATAAGTAATATTCTTAAATCACGGTTAAAACTAATCAGTATTATCTTATTGTTTTTTATGCCTGTAGTTTATGCATGGTATTTAGTTTTTTTTACAGACTTTAAAATAGATTCAAAGGGAGTGGAGCATGGACTTTTAATTCGCCCAATTATTCAGATTGGTAATTGTGAATTACTTGAGCCAATAAGTAGCGAAATTTATCAATTGACTGGTAAATGGACATTAGTTTCTTTTGTAGAAAATAAATGTGATAAGACATGTGAATTCCAATTATATGAATTAAGACAAATCTGGCTTGCATTAGGTAAAGATGCTAACAAAATTCAAAGGCTGGCTATAGTTCAAGGTAATGACTTAATTTCATCTGAACAAATTAAATTAAGCCAAGGTCAGCTTTTATTAAAAGATGATAGCGATTTGAACAGACTATATAACCTATTTAAATCCTACCCAGACTTTAATAATGAGTCTATCTATTTGATAGATCCCTACGGTAATTTGATGATGCAATATAAAAAAGGAACGAACCCATCTGGAATAATTAAAGATTTAGAGCGCTTAATAAGAATTTCGAAGTAATTAGGAATTTAGATGCTTTTTCAAAAGAGCATTCAATTTATTAAAATCTAGCTCCCCTATAACTTTATCAATGATTTTTCCATTTTTATCAATAAGTATTGAAGTCGGAGTAAGGCGAATGTCCCCAAATGATCGTGCAATTTGGCCATCAACATCCAATACAACAGGGAAAGGTATTTTATTCTTTTGAGTAAAATTTAAGACCTGATTGGGCGGGTCATAACTCATAGATACAGCAATAATTTGTAAGCCTTGCCCCTTTAATTGATTGTATATATTAGTAAGACCTGGCATTTCCTTGATGCAGCCTGGACAGTCAGTTGCCCAAAAATTGATGATTGTGAAATTGTTTTTATCTTGATAAAGCTTTATTGCTTCACCAGTAATTGAAGTAACTGCAATTTCAGGAACTTTTTTATTTGTAGCTAATGACAAAAAAAATAAAACTAGAAGAGTTAATAAAACTAGTAATAGCCAGAGAGATCTTTTTGTCATATTAAAGTGAATGTTATAATTCTTTCATAGAAATTGAATTACTTCATATGAGTCTAATCGATTTTAAAAAAAATTTATAGAAATTTAATTATGCAGCTTTTTAAAAAAATTACTTTATTTACAACAATTATGGCTTTTTGTTTAATTGTTTTGGGCGCTTATGTAAGGCTATCAGATGCTGGTTTAGGGTGCCCAGATTGGCCAGGATGTTTTGGAACGCTAACTGTTCCAGAGAGCCAAATGGCTATTGAAAAAGCTCAGCATACTTTTCCTGATCAAATTATAGAAAATGACAAAGCTTGGAAGGAAATGGCTCATAGATATGTAGCGGGTATTTTAGGGCTTCTGATTCTAACAATTGGGGTATTAGCCCATAAAAATAAAAAATCTTTAAAAGTAAATATCCTTGTTCCGTACAGCCTACTGGCCCTTGTATTTTTTCAAGCCATGTTAGGAATGCTTACAGTTACACTTTTACTAAAACCTATTATTGTAAGTGCTCATTTAATAGGTGGCATGACAACTTTAGCTATACTCACTTATATATGCTATGAACATTTCAACAAAAATTCAAAATTGACTTTAAAGAAGGACGTAATTTTTTATATGACAAGATTTAGTCTTATACTAATTTTTATACAAATATTTTTAGGGGGTTGGACTAGCACTAATTATGCTGGCTTAGCTTGCACAGACTTTCCAACCTGCCATGGTGAATGGATCCCTAATATGGACTTAAAGAATGGATTTAATATATTTAGAAATTTAGGTCAAACTTTTGAAGGGGCACCAATTAGTCTTGATGCTCTTCAGGCAATCCAGTGGATACATAGAATAGGGGCTGTGACTGTGATTATTTATTTTAGCTATTTGTCATTTACATTAATGAAATACAAACAATTGAGATTTGAGTCAATGCTGCTATTAGCTTTAATAGCGTCTCAATTTGTTATAGGGATTGCTAATTTGATGCTTCATCTCCCAATGGTCTTGGCTGTTAGTCATAATCTAATAGCAGCTTTATTAGTCATCATAATGACAGTAATAAATACAAAAATTAAAAAACAACATGCTTAGTAGCATCCCTAGAAAAAATATTTTTAATCTTAAAACTAACTTAAAGAATTTTTTAGTTCTCTGTAAGTTACGAGTTAATTCCCTTATTGTTTTTACTGCTGTGATTGGAATGTTTTTAGCTACTCCAGGAATGGTCCCATTTAATTTGCTATTAAGTTCTATTTTTGGTATTGGTTTTGTTGCCTGTGCAGCAGCAGCTTTTAATTGCTTAATTGAGCAAAAAATAGATGCCATAATGGCAAGGACAAAAGGGAGGCCTATAGGAACAGGACAATTGTCATCTAAACAAACTATAGTTTATGCAACTATTTTGGGCGGTGTTGGTTTAGTTATTCTGTATTATTATGTGAATGCATTAACAATGTGGCTTACTCTCGCAACTTTCTTTTCTTATTCTGTTATTTACACAATTTTTCTTAAGCCTGTTACGCCAATGAATATTGTGATTGGCGGAGCTTCTGGTGCTATGCCTCCAATTTTAGGATGGGCAGCTATTAATAATACTGTTGGGCCGGAAGCGTTAGTATTGTTTTTAATTATTTTCTGCTGGACCCCACCTCATTTTTGGGCACTAGCGCTTTATCGCAGAAATGATTATGCAAAAGTTGGTATACCAATGTTGCCTGTCACACATGGTGAGTCTTTTACATTGCTTCAAATAGTTCTTTATACAATTATTTTGATTATCGTAACTATGTCGCCATTCAGCCTTGGTATGAGCGGACTTATTTATTTAATTTGCGCCACAATTCTGAATGCTTTCTTTTTGTATTATGTAATTATGCTATATAAAAATTACTCAGATAGATTGTCTATGAAAACATTTAGGTACTCTATAATTTATTTAAGCCTAATTTTTTCTGCGATGTTAATTGATCATTATTTTAAATTTACTCTTTATTAAGATTATAAAAGGATAATTAAATGAAATTAGAAAAAGAACAAAATGTGTTATTTGAATTAATGGCAATTATTTTTGGAGCAATTCTAGGAGGCATTTTTTTTATTTTATTCTTAACCTATGATTTTAAGAGTGATACTAACTCTAATGTTATGGTAGAAAGTAAAGTTAAAGAAAATATTCAGCCAGTGGCGCAGGTAGAGTTAGCTAAGCCTATTCAAGAAGGATCAGCTTCGGGGGGGAAATCAGGAGAAGAAGTCTACAAAGCCGTTTGTTTAATGTGCCATCAAGCTGGTATGTTAAATGCTCCAAAACTTGGTGATGTGCAAGCTTGGGCTCCAAGAATAGCTCAAGGCTATGAAGTGCTTGTTCAGCATGCCATTAAAGGAATTCGCTCTATGCCAGCAAAAGGAGGCAATGCATCTTTGTCTGACAATGAAGTTGCTAGTGCGGTCTTATATATGTCGAATTCATCAGGGGCTAATTTTAAAAAATAATTATTCATGGCAATTTACGCAATTGGTGATATTCAAGGTTGTTATTATTCTTTTCTAGACCTACTAAAAAAAATTAAATTTAAACGCAGCAGAGATAAGCTTTGGCTCGTTGGTGATTTAATTAATCGTGGTAAGGGATCCTTAGAAATTTTAAGATGGTGCTATAAAAATAAATCCTCAGTAACTGCTGTATTAGGTAATCATGATCTTCATGCATTAGCAATCAAATATAAAGTCATTGAGTCAGACGATGAAGATACTTTGTCTCCCCTTCTTAAAGCAAAAGATTCGGATTTACTTTTTAAATGGTTAAGATCCCTACCTTTAGCACATTATGAAAAAAAACACTTAATGGTTCATGCAGGTGTAATGCCTCAATGGACTATTAAGAATACTCTCAAATTCTCAAAAGAAGTAAGCACGCAACTCCGTAGTAAAAAATGTATGGAATTTTTATCTTCCATGTATGGTAATAAGCCTGATAAATGGTCGAGTACTTTAAATAAAAATGATAAAGCTAGAATCGTTATTAATGCGTTAACAAGACTAAGGGCTTTGAATTCAGACGGAGCTATTGATTTTACTTACAAGGGAGAGCTAAAAAATATGCCCAAAAAATTAAAAGCTTGGTTTGATTTTCCTAAACGAAAAACTAAGGACAATCCGATTATTTTCGGCCATTGGTCAGCTCTTGGTCTTATGACAAGAGGAGATGTTTTTGCAATTGATACAGGATGTGTTTGGGGTAGAACTTTAACAGCCTTAAGACTTGAGGACAAATCAGTATTTTCAGTAAAAACTAACTTAAAAGATATTTAGCTAGCTATTCTCTTCAACTAATTTTTTTGTATAAATTGTTTCGATATCATCTCTGGTTGGACGATGATTTTGTCCACCTTTATTTTGAATTTTAATAGACCCCATCACGGATGCTAAACGACCTATTGATTGCCAATCCCATTTTTTAGAAATTCCATAAAGCAAGCCTGCGCGATAAGCATCGCCACATCCAGTAGGGTCAACAGGCGCTTCAACCTTAATAGGATCGATCTTATATGTTTTATTGTTAGCATAAATGATTGAACCTTCAGCACCCATCGTGACAATTAATGCCTCTACTTTTTTAGAAATTTCCTCTATACAGAGAGAGGTTTTCTCAGACAAAAGAGTAGCTTCGTAATCATTCACTGCAATATAAGTAGCATCATCAATAAACTCTAAAAGCTCTTCGCGATTAAACATTGGCAAACCTTGTCCTGGATCGAACATAAAGGGGATATTAAGCGCCTTACATTCTTTAGCATGATTCATCATGCCATCTTTGCCATCTGGAGCAATAATTGCCAAGCATACATCTTTAGTTTTTTTAATTTTGTTTTGATGAGATTCCACCATAGCGCCTGGATGAAAAGCAGTGATTTGATTGTCACTCAAGTCAGTTGTGATGAATGCCTGGGCTGTATAGAGAGTTTTGATTTCTTTAATATACTGAGTATTAATATCATTTTGATTAAGCCAGTCAAGATAATTTGAAAAATCGTTACCTACTGTTGCCATGACAATAGGATTTTCATCAAGAAGTTTAAGATTGTAGGCAATATTTCCTGCAGTACCTCCAAATTCTCTTCTAAGTTCTGGAACGTAAAAAGCCACACTTAATTTATGGATACTTTCAGGCAAGATATGATTTTTAAATTGGTCTTTGAATACCATGATGGTATCGAAAGCCAATGAGCCACAGATTAATATGCTCATGCTGGTTTAAATTCGACTAGGTAAATTATGGCAATAAGAGCTAATACAGGTACTTCATTGAACCATCGAAAATATATATGAGTATGCTTATTTTTATTAGTTTTAAAATCAGTAAGATATTTAAAACATAAATAATGATAAATGAGCAATAATATGACCAGACCCACTTTAATTTCAAGCCATTGCTCAGTAAAACCGGAGAGATTCCAAAGCCATCCTCCAAAAAGTATAGTTAGGAAAGCCCCAGGCGTCATGATGCCAAAAAAAAGCTTTCTTTCCATAATTATGAATCTTTCGTGACTAATTTTATCTTTACTCATTGCGTGATAAACAAAGAGCCTTGGTAAATAAAAAAGGCCAGCAAACCAGGTCACCATAAATACGATATGTAAGGTTTTTATCCAGAGCATTTGGCTAATTCCGATTAATTAATATGAACTTTATTGAGGTCATTGGGTTCATAAAAGATAATAAAAAAAGTTATCTAGTTTGAGTAAATTAAGCCCATATTTTAACTGAATTTTTTGCTCAAAAGTTCAATAACTCTATGGCTTATAACGTTGTTAGCAATGCTCCTACATGTTATGCTCATGGTTAAAGTAAATACATTTAAATGAACGCCCCAATACTCAAATCTATTTTTAAAACTCAACCATTTCCAATCAATCGATTGCGTGAAATACCATATAACTATACTTCGTTTTCAGACCGAGAAATTGTTATCCGATTTCTGGGTGAAAATATCTGGAATATCTTAAATGAACTAAAAGATGAAAGAAAAACAGGCCGATCCGCCCGAATGCTTTTCGAAGTGCTAGGTGATTTATGGGTTGTAAATAGAAATCCTTATCTTCAAGATGATCTCTTAGAGAATCCAAAGCGACTCAAAGCATTAGTAGATGCCATGTATCACCGAATTCATTCTATTGAAGAACGGAGTTCTGGAAATGCAAAAGTTATGGAGCTCGCTGATGCAGCTAATAGAGCTGTCAAGACTTTTGAGAGCGATTTTAAATTGGTTAAAAAACTTAGAAGAAAGATTTTTTCTAAATTAAAAAAATTTACCAAAAAAGATAATATTCAATTTGATGGTTTAGCAAGAGTATCTCATGTCACTGACGCAACAGATTGGAGAGTTGAATATCCATTTGTTGTGATAAATCCAGATCGCGAAGAAGAGGTAGCATATATTGTAAAAGCATGTATTGATCTTGAATTAACAATTATCCCAAGAGGAGGTGGAACAGGTTATACCGGTGGCGCTATACCACTAACTCCATTTTCGGCAGTTATTAATACTGAAAAGCTTGATGATATAAGTAACGTCGAATACCAAAATTTACCTGGTGTCAGCGAACGAGTACCCGTAGTCAAATGTGGTGCTGGTGTTGTTACAAGGCGTGCGATGGAAATGGCAACAGATAACGGACTTGAATTTGCTTGCGATCCAACATCTGCAGATGCATGTTGCATTGGCGGAAATATTGCTGTGAATGCTGGCGGTAAGAAAGCAGTACTCTGGGGAACAGCTTTAGATAATTTAGCCTCTTGGAAAATGGTTGATCCTGATGGTAATTGGATTGAGATTGAGAGACTAGATCACAATCTTGGCAAAATTCACGATGTTGATTTAGTGCGTTTTAAAATTAGTCGTTTTAAACAGAATGGTAATGACTTGATTAATGAGCCAGAGATTTTAGAAATCCCAGGTAGCAGTTTTAGAAAGATTGGATTAGGTAAAGATGTTACTGATAAATTTTTGAGTGGTCTTCCAGGCGTTCAAAAAGAAGGATGTGATGGACTTATTACATCTGGCACTTTTATTCTTCATAAAATGCCTAAATATATAAGGACTGTATGCTTAGAATTTTTTGGAAATGTATCCCATGCAGTCCCTGCAATTGTTGAAATCAAAGATTATTTAGATCAATCTGATAATACACTCTTAGCTGGTCTAGAGCATATGGATGAACGTTATATCAAGGCGGTTGGCTATAGCACTAAAGCAGCGAGACAAGAACGTCCTCGCATGGTCTTGATTGCTGACATTGCAAGTGATGATGAAGATGCTGTGGGTTTATCCGCTTCTCAAATTGTTCAGATTGCTAATTCGAGAGATGGCGAAGGTTTTATAGCGGTATCACCAGATGCGAGAAAACGTTTCTGGCTTGATCGCGCAAGAACAGCAGCTATTGCAAAACATACCAATGCATTCAAGATTAATGAAGATGTCGTTATTCCACTTCCAAAACTTGGAGAATATTCTGATGGTATTGAAAGGATTAATATTGAACTTTCAATTAAAAACAAATTAAAACTATTAGATGACTTAGAAACTTTTATTGAGCACGATAAATTTCTTTATGAAGAAGAAGGCTTAAATTCAGACCCAGAGCTTAATCAAGTTAAGCAAAAAATGAGTATTGATTTGATTCATAGGTTGAGAGAAAAATGGGGTCAAATGCTCGATAATTTGGATAGCCCACTTTCAACGCTTCTTGAAAGACATAATGATATTGAATATAAGTATGAAAATATATTTAGAGCACTTCAATCTTATGATTTAAGAATTTCATGGAAAAAAGAGCTCAAAGAGCCGCTTCATGAAATTTTTAGTGGAAGAGAGTATCAAAGCTTTTTGCTAAAGCTAGATCAAATACATAAAAATACTTTAAAGAGCAGAGTATTTATAGCGCTTCATATGCATGCCGGAGACGGTAATGTCCATACTAATATTCCAGTTAATTCAGACGACTACCAAATGATGCATGAGGCACATGAAGCAGTTGCAAGAGTCATGGCTTTAGCTAGAAGTCTTAATGGTGTCATTTCTGGTGAACATGGTATTGGTATTACCAAAATGGAATTTTTAGATGAAAGCACAATTGAAGCATTTGAGAAATATAAAAATAAAGTAGATCCTTTCGGGCATTTTAATAAAGGCAAACTACTTCCAGGATCTGGTTTAGAAAATGCATATACACCAAGTTTTGGACTATTAGAACAAGAATCTATCATTATGGAACAGTCTGCTATTGGAGAAATAGCAGACTCAATTAGTGATTGTTTGCGCTGTGGAAAGTGTAAGCCCGTATGTACAACACATGTTCCGCGCTCTAATTTGCTTTATAGCCCAAGAAATAAAATTTTAGCAACCTCTCTTCTTATTGAGGCATTTCTATATGAAGAGCAAACAAGGCGTGGCATCTCTATTAAACATTTTGATGAGTTCAATGATGTCGCTGATCATTGCACGGTCTGCCATAAATGCTTAAATCCATGCCCAGTAGATATTGATTTTGGTGATGTTTCAATTGCAATGAGAAACTTTTTAAGAGAGCAAGGCAAGCGTCACTTTAGTCCGGGTACTGCATTGGCTATGAGTTACTTAAATATGAAGGATCCTGTCACCATTAAAATCATGAGAACTTTGATGGTTGATTTTGGCTACAAAGCTCAAAGAGCTGGATACAATTTATTGAAAAAAATGGGGAGTATTAATTTCTTTAAAAAAAATCCACCTTCAACAATTGGCAAGGCTCCAATCAAATCTCAGATTGTTCATTTCTTAAATAGGCCTATGCCGAAAAATATGCCCACTAAGACCTCAAGAGCCCTCCTTGGCATTGAGGATGACAAAGTGGTTCCTGTGATTCGAAATCTACAAAAAATTAATGAAGATTCTGATGCAGTATTCTATTTTCCTGGATGTGGATCCGAAAGACTTTTTTCCCAGGTAGGATTAGCGACGCAGGCGATGTTATATGAAGTTGGAGCTATTACTGTTCTGCCGCCAGGATACTTATGCTGCGGCTACCCACAAACGTCATCTGGTAATCACGATAAAGGCCAAAAAATAACTTCAGATAATCGCGTTCAATTTCATAGAGTAGCAAACACACTTAACTATTTAGATATTAAAACAGTGATTGTATCTTGTGGAACTTGCATGGACCAATTACAAAAATATGAATTTGAAAAAATATTTCCTGGCTGCAGATTATTAGATATCCATGAATACCTTATGGAAAAAGGGATAAAAATGGAAGGTGTATCTGGTACAAGATATATGTACCATGATCCTTGCCATAGTCCGATGAAAACATATGCGCCTGCTAAAGTTACTAATGCCTTGATGAATACAGATGTACCTTTAAATGATCGTTGCTGCGGTGAATCCGGAACATTTGCTGTCGGCAGGCCAGATATTGCAACGCAAGTAAAAAAGAGAAAACAAGAAGAAATTGAAAAAGGCATTCAAAAAATGGGTATTGATCAACCAGGGTCATTTGGGGAAGTTAAAATTCTTACTTCTTGCCCCTCTTGTTTGCAGGGATTAGCTCGTTATGGCGAAGATACAAATACAACAGCGGATTATATAGTTGTTGAATTAGCGAAGAACCTATTAGGCGCTAATTGGATGCAAAATTATGTAGAAAGCTCAACTAAAGGTGGAATTGAAAAAATACTTTTATAGCCTCTAAATTGGTATTAATAGACCGGTAGCTAAATTTTGAATAATTTTTGCAATACTTCGCTCCATTTTTTCTGAAAGCGTAAAAGCAAGAAAATCCGTTCTGCCAATAATTTTTCCAAACTCTCGCTCAAAGGATAAGTTATTTTCTTTTCCATTTAATTCATTCGTAAGTAAGAAAGGTTTTCCAGAGCTATTTTTAGAATTAGAAAGTTTCCAGACTGCCATTTCAATGTTGCGAGATGTGTTATATAAAAGCTGAGGATCAATGGAATCAAATAAATAGAATTCTTTTTTACCTCCATGAGCTTTTATAAGCATTGTGTAAATACCTACAATAAAAGGAAGGACACGATCACCTTTATATTCTTCGTTAAAAGCAAGGTAGATTGCATCAGTGCTTTGAGCATTATTTATGGTATCAAAATTCCAGTTGTGATTGCCATTGAAAACCCAATTAACCATCTTTTCCGCATCATCTGAGGTGCTCTTCTTTAACTCCGAAGGATTTCTTTTATAGAGCTTAATCATGAGCGTTTGTAAGCTTTGGATATTCTCTCTAATTTCATGATCAGCCATACGATCAAAATCAGTTTTACCAAATTGATTCGCAGATTGTCTATCTGGTTCCACTATTTCTCTAGCGCTTGAATTTTGAGTTACGCAGAAGATGGATAATAACAAATAAAAAAATACGCAATAAAATTTATTCTTTTTCATTTATTTTTTATGGACAATCTCTCCTGCGGGAAGATTATTTTAAATTGGCTGCCTTTGCCTATTTGACTATAAATTTCTATTTGGGCTTGATGTCGAATACATATGTGCTTAACAATAGACAGTCCTAATCCAGTGCCACCTGAATTTCTACTTCGATCCGCATCTACTCTGAAGAAGCGTTCTGTAAGCCTTGGAATTAATTTTTCATCAATACCTATACCTGAATCTTGCACTTCAAAGAAAGGGTTTTGATCTTTAATATCCCATATTGCGTTGATATTGCCGCCCTTTTTGGTATAACGTATAGCATTGCTAATGAGGTTAAGAAAGGCGCTATAAATCTCTTTTTCATGCCCTAATAAAGCGATATTTTTATTGACTGACATATTAATTTTATGTGATTTTCTTGACAGAAATTCAGAATCTTTTTTTAGCTTTTTGAAGAGTTCAGTTATGTCTATTTCTTTTTTTTCTGCAGGTGCTGCGTTAGATTCTATGGATGACAGCTGAAGCAGATCTTCAACTAATTTTTTCATTCGATCCGACTGCTCAAGCATTATTTGGAGATAAGGGAGCGTTTTTGCATTGAATTCATTTTTCATGTCAGAAAGTGTTTCTAAAAATCCACTAATGACAGTCAATGGTGTTTTTAACTCATGTGAAACATTTGCAATAAAATCGCGTTTAATAGAATCATTTTTTTCAATTTGTGTAATGTCTCTGCAGATAAGCAGTTTTTGACTTACACCAAAGGGAACTAGAAGTATCTCGAATGATCTTCCTGAATTTCGCCAAGAAATTAACTTAAGGGTTCCGTCGTATTTGTTATCATTGAGATATTCAGTAAATCTCGTTTCACGTAATAAATAATTAATAGGTTGATTGATATCCTTAGCTAGCTGAATATCAAGCATTTTTTCAGAAGGTTTGTTACACCATTCAATTTCATTATTTTGATTTAATGCAATAATGCCATCAGGAATAGCTTCGGCAGCTGTCATAAATCTACCAAGCGTAGTCGTAAGCTCAGATTTACTCTTTTTTTGTTTTCTATATTCTCGATAAAGTATTGCAAAAATTTCTTCCCATATACCTGATCCATTAGGAATGGTCGATAAATTTGGATTTTTAAGCCATTTGTTTAGTCGATAAATCCAATAGATATGAGAAAGTAGATAAACAAATATGCATGAAATGAAAAAAAATAAAGCAACTTCTAAGCTTTTAAACCCCCAAAATATTAGAGATAAAAAAGATACAAGTAATAAAACCCAAAAAGTATTCCAACGGATATCTTGCAATGTTTTTTCTCGTTATAAACGTAAGAGTATTATAGCGAGTAATAGTTGAAAGTGATCCAGGTAAATTCTATTTTGTAGAGAATCTATAACCTGAGCCACGAATAGTTTGGATTAAATTTTCATGCTGAGATTGAGCAAGAATATTTCTTAGTCGTCTAATATGAACATCTACCGTTCGATCCTCAATGAAAATTTGACTTCCCCAAACTTTATCTAATAGCTGACTTCTTGAGTAAACTCTTTCTGGGTTGCTCATGAAAAAATGGAGGAGTCTAAATTCTGTTGGACCCATTTCCAATGGTTTATTATTTCCAGTCACCCTGTGGGATACTGGATCCAATTCTAAACCATTAATTTTTAAAAGATCTTCAGTAAGCTCAGGAGCTTTTCTTCTGAGAACAGCTTTGATTCGAGCATTGAGTTCACGAGGACTAAAAGGTTTTGTAATATAATCATCAGCGCCAACTTCCAAGCCTTTGACTTTATCTAACTCATCACTTCGTGCAGTTAACATGATAATAGGGATTGTCTTTGTTAAAGTATTACTGCGTAATTTTTTTGCAAAGTCTATACCTGACATGCCAGGCAACATCCAATCAAGCAAAATAATATCGGGAAGTGCTTCGCTAATAAGTTTTTCTGCATGCTCAGCACTTATTGCTCTTAAAGGGTTGTAGCCCGCTTGAGAAATATTGAGGGCTAAAAGCTCAAGAATGGGGCTTTCGTCTTCAACGATCAATATATTTGCTTTCATAGTTTCTTAATATTAATAGATTGGTTATGATCGTATGACATTAATATGACATTTTAATGACATTATCTTATCCATAAAGAATTAGATAATATTTTTTTATGATTAATTTAATATTGATTGATTTTCGGAGAATGTGTATGCCCAACTTTTTTTCAAAAGAATATATCACTGCTAAAGCTTCCTATAATCGTTGGTTGGTTCCACCTGCTGCATTAGCCATTCACCTTTCAATTGGTATGGCATATGGATTCAGTGTTTTTTGGAAACCTCTGGGAAATGTATTAACAGGCAGCAATGGAAAACCTTTGGCTGCTTGCTCTGCTGGGGCAACAACTTTTGCAGATAAGCTCCATGGAACAGTTCGAGCTTTAACTGCTACCGACTGTAACTGGACTCAATTTGATTTAGGATGGATGTACACCTTATTTTTTGTTCTTTTAGGGTGTTCCGCAGCACTCTGGGGAAGCTGGTTAGAACGAGCTGGCCCTAGGAAAGCAGGCCTTGTATCTACTTTTTGCTGGTGTGGCGGGTTATTACTTTCTGCATTTGGTATCTATACACATCAACTTTGGATGATGTGGCTTGGAAGTGGCGTCATTGGAGGAATAGGTTTAGGCTTAGGATATATTTCCCCTGTTTCTACGCTCATTAAATGGTTCCCAGATAAAAGAGGTATGGCAACTGGCATGGCTATTATGGGTTTTGGGGGAGGCGCTATGATAGGCTCTCCGCTCGCCACAGCCTTAATGACAAAATTTTCCGTAGAAGCTAATGGCATTGTTCAACCAGGCATTTGGCAAACATTTGTAGTATTAGCCATTATTTATAGCTTTTTTATGATTTCAGGTTCTTTAGGTTATCGCGTACCACCATCAGGATGGAAGCCAGCAGGATGGCAACCACCTATAAACAAAAGTAACAATATGATCGCGATTAATCATATACATTTAAATAAGGCACATAAAACCCCACAGTTTTGGTTTTTATGGATAGTGCTTTGTATGAATGTATCAGCAGGCATTGGCATCATTGGGGCAGCAGCGCCTATGCTTCAAGAGACGTTTGGTGGCGCTTTAATTGGCCATGCAGATCTGGGTTTCGTAGATCTTAAAAAAGATGAATCTTTATTAGCGCTTTCAGCTGCTGTAGGTGCTGGATTTGTCGGATTAATTTCCTTATTTAATATTTTTGGTCGTTTTTTCTGGGCCAGTATTTCAGATAAGTTAGGAAGAAAGCTCACTTATATTCTATTTTTTACGCTTGGTATTTTGATGTATGTCACCGCATCCTATATGGCTGGATCAAAATCATTAGCGCTTTTTGCGGCATGTTTTTGTATTATTGCCTCTATGTATGGTGGAGGATTTGCAACAATACCTGCCTATTTGGCCGATATGTTTGGTACTCAATTTGTAGGTGCAATTCATGGAAGAATTTTAACGGCTTGGTCAACCGCCGGGATCTTGGGACCTGTAATTGTAAATTATATGCATGATATGAGGGTCGAAGCACAGGTCCCTTTTGCAGAAATTTACGTACCTATCTTTTATATATTGGCAATGATGCTTGCTGTCGGATTTATCGCGAATCTTATGGTGAGGCCTGTCGCTAAAAAATTCTTTATGACTGACAAAGAGTTATTAATTGAAAAAAAATTAGCACATGAGAAATTTATTTCAGCAAAAGAAGTGATTGGAAAGGCCGAAAAAACACCATTGATTACTTTACTTGCCTGGTCAGCCGTTGGTATACCTATCTCTTATGGGATATGGAGCACTATACAAAAGGCCTGGATATTGTTTCATTAATTCATATAAAAATTAAAGATAGCTTTCATATAAGTTAAAATTAATTTTTTATTTAAAAAGTAATTCTATAGGACTTATAAATTGATAGAAATTGTAAAAAATTCAAATGGTGAATCATTCTCTATTGGTATTGTAATGTCTGAATTCAACCCGCATGTAGGCGAAGCTTTACTTAAGGCCTGTCATGATGAGCTCCTTAATCTTGGCGTAAAAGATGATCATATTATATTGGCAAAAGTCCCTGGCGCCCTGGAAAGTCCTTTAGCTCTAAAAAAGATGGCGCAATCAAAAAAATTTGATGCGCTCATTGCAATAGGCGCTGTAATAAGAGGAGAGACTTTTCATTTTGAAGTTGTGGCATATCACTCAGCAAAATCAATTATGGATGTTCAATTAGAATTCAGCTTGCCAATTGTTAATGCAATACTAACTACGGAAAACGATGAGCAAGCTATGGAGCGGACTTCAGTCAAAGGTAAAGAGGCTGCTCAAGTCGCTTTACAAATGATACATTTATTAAAGTCAGTCTAATGTTAGAAACGCAACCAATCAAAAAGAAAAAAAAGCTCGTAAATAATAGACGTAAATCTAGAGAGCTTGTGATGAAGAGTATTTATCGAGGCATATTAAATCAGTTTGATATTAATCAAATTAAAAAAGATATTAAAGATGACCCAGACTACTTAAAAGCAGATGAGGTCTTTTATCAGAATCTTTTTGATGGCGTCATGAGTAATATGGATCAATTAAATACTGAAATTTCAAGCTTCATTGATCGACCTATAGAAAAATTAAGCCCTATAGAGCGTTCAATTTTATGCATTTCAATTTATGAACTCATTTATGACGCAGCCATTCCATATAAAGTTGCTATTAACGAAGGTGTTGAATTAGCTAGGACTTTTGGTGGAATTGAAGGGTATAAATATATTAATGGCGTATTAGATAAAGTAGCAAAAAAAAGAAGACCTTTAGAGTTTTCTAAAAATTAAACTTGATGTATTTCAATACCTTGTGCATTGAGAATTAAATAACTTCCTTGCTCATACCAATCACCAAGAACTATCCGCTGCATTTGACGGCCATCAAGCGTAATTGAATGACAGTAAGGCCTATGCGTATGTCCGTGAATAAAAAAATCTGGATAATTAAACCGAATGAGAGTTCGATTTACTTCGTCATTATTTACATCCATGATTTCTTGGGATTTATTTTTTTTATTTAATTCACTTTCTTTTCTAAATTCATTAGCAACTGCAATTCTTTCAAATAGAGATTTCTTTAGAAATTCATTTTTCCATGATTCACTTCTAATTTTTTTTCTGAAAGATTGATATTCAATATCATCAGTACAGAGGATATCTCCATGACATAAGAGCACTTTCTTTCCGTAAATTTCGATGAGCGTCAGATCATTTAATAAAACAGCACCTGTTTTTTTTTCAAAGCCTGATCCTATAAGAAAGTCTCTGTTACCATGCATTAAAAAAACTTGAATATGTCGATCCGTTAATTCTTTCAGGGCTTCGATTACATTTTTGTGTTGCTTTGAATCATCACCTATCCAATACTCGAAAAGATCGCCAAGTATATAAAGTGCGTCGACCTGATTATTTATTTTATTTAAAAAACTTGTAAAAGCATCAGTAATACTTGGACGACTTTCGCACAAGTGAATGTCTGATATAAATATGGTTTGTTTAGACAATATTATTCAATAGTTACATTAAGAATCGTTACAGCCTCACGAGGCACATCTTGATGGCCTCCTGAGTTGCCTGTTGCAACTTTTTGAATTTTATCGACTACATCAGTCCCTTCAGTAACCTTTCCAAAAACACAGTAGCCCCAACCATCCTGGCCTGGATAATTTAAAAAATCATTATTATTTACATTAATGAAGAATTGGCTTGTGGCGGAGTCAGGAATAGAAGTTCTTGCCATCGCAATAGTGTATTTATTATTCTTAAGACCATTATTGGCTTCATTTTTAATAGGCTTTTCAGTGGGCTTTTGTTTCATTGAAGAATCAAATCCACCTCCTTGAATCATAAATCCATCAATGACTCTATGAAAAATTGTACCATTGTAATAACCACTCTTTGCGTAACTTAAGAAGTTTTCGACGGTAACTGGAGCTTTTTCAGTGTTAAGTTCTAAAACAATATTGCCTAAATTAGTTGAGAGTGTAATCACCTAGATTCCTTTATTAAAATATTAATTGATATGTTTTGCATTAATGATTATGACAGGCCTAATAGGTACATCCGAAAATCCTCTTGAGTTGCCTGTGGGTAATTGACCAATTTTATGAATTACATTCATACCTTCAATGATTTTGCCAAAAACACAATAACCAACGGAGCTTGGCTCAGGGCTTGTATAGTTTAAAAAATTATTGTCGATAAGGTTAATAAAAAATTGAGATGTTGCAGAGTTGGGGTCATTTGTTCTAGCCATTGCAACTGTACCTGTGCTATTCACCAACCCATTATTTGATTCATTAGTTATTGGAGGTTGTGTCTTCTTTTCTAACAACTCTCTAGTGAATCCACCGCCTTGAATCATAAAGTTACTAATGACTCTATGAAAAATAGTTTCTTTATAAAAACCGTTATCGACATAGTATAAAAAATTGCTGACAGTTTTTGGTGCCTTCTCAGGATATAGCTCAATTTTAAAATTCCCTTGATTGGTTTCAAATTCAACAATTGGATTAGCTGCATGCACTAATGGCGAAAACAATAAAAAAACAAAAAATAATTTGATTAAATTAAGCGCCGCCTTCATACATAATTCTCCATTCGTTATTTTCATTAATCCAATACTGTCTCTTATTCATTTTATTGTTAATTGTGGGGCTTTTATAGTCTTGTATAAAATCTACTAAAACTATCTCATTTTCTGTATTTGGATAATCAAAAAAAGAAATTTCAGATAAGCCAACTGAAACTTTAAGTTTTTGAGCTTGGATCATTCTTTTTCTATCAGCCCATGTGTTGTAATTATATTTTTCGCTGAAGAAGTTTTTTGAGTAAAATTTTAAATAATTATCTGTATCTTGATCTTCCCAATTTTTTCTCCAAGTTTCTATAGCGTTAGCTAGGGAAAGTTTTTTTTCAGTTAAATTGTTATTACTAGACTCCAAATCTTTTAGTGAGCGAAAAGAAATGACGATAGGAATTCTATTGTCATCTAAAATGGGGGCAAGCTTCATTAAATCAGGGTTACTTAATACAATACATCCATCGCTTGCAAAAGGCGCTCTGTTGTATGTTGTTTTTGGCGTTCCATGAAGCCATATACCGGAGCCATTTCGTTTATTTTTTCTATCAATTTCATTTGGATAGCTTAAAGGGTAGGCAGCATCCCCATAAAAATCAGATAAGGATTCTTTGATTTTTTTTCCTGTAAAATATACACCTATGGGGGTCTTCTTGTCACCTTCGTATTGTTTACCAAATCCATTCTTACCTATTGATACATAATAATCATCTTTATAAGAAAGCTTTCCATTTATATTTTCATAAAGATAAAGCCGAGAGTTGGCTGCATCGACATAAAAAAGATATTTTTCTTTATCGTTTAGCTGAGCAAAAATTTTAGGTTCATTTTGAAGGTTAAGGCTATTAAGATATCTCTCAATTCTGACTTTTGCTTCATTTTTAAAATCTTCAATTTCTTCTTTTTTTTCACCCTTGGACTCCTCACCAATACCATGAATTTGTTTAGCATGAGCCAAAAGTAAATCACCTTGAATAAGATAGGCTAATTTAAAGTTTGGTGTTTGTTTGATAAGAATGTCGATAGTTTTAAGTGCTGCATCGACTTTACCTTCAGAAATTTCCACTAAAGATTTTACAAGCATCTTCTCTGGTGTTTCGTGTGTTAATTCAGCAGTATTGAAATTTTTATTTGAAATGAATACTTCTTCACTAGAAGCTTGTGAAATATTAAAAAGGATCGCTAAAATTAAAAAAAAGCGAAATTTTTTTCTTAGAAAATTGTTGATGAAAGTTTTCATCAATTATTGCTTGCCAGAATACTCTTGCTCAATAAACCACATGGCGCCATCTTTTCTTAAAATGAGCGTTTTGCTTGATATCTGAACTAATTTATTAGATGTATATTTCTGTTTAAAAGTTACTTGAGCAAAACTATCGCCCTTTCTTGTTATTTTTGGTTCTGATATTTCTACGGCTATTATATCTTTACCTAAAATTCTATTTTTTCTTGAATCTTGCCAGTCAGAGAAGCTTTCCCCGTTAGGCGTTTTGAAGTTAGGAGAATATTTTGCTAAATAGCCATTAATATTTTTTGATGACCAAGCTTCAGCCCAGTCAGTAATGAAGTTATTAATTTCTGATTCGCCAATATTAGAAACATTATTTTTAACTGCGGGTGTTTCCTGAGGTAAATTTTTAGATGGCGTTGTATTTGAAGCTGAGGCGGGAGCTGGAGGTACCGAGTTTGTAGCGGTTGCTTGAGCTATTACAGGCTTTTTATTGACATCATTATTTGCCGCTACTTGAGCTGGTGTTGAAATCGGAGTGACTGGCGGTTTAATATCGTTCGCATTGAAGAGTTTTTTAATAAGAGAGAGTTTTGTTTTTGCTTGCACATTTGTTTTATCAATTTCCAAGGCTTTGTTATAAGCGACTGTCGCGCGTTTAGTATAGAGATCACCTAAGTTAACATGCGCAGTAGCATAACTAGGATGAGTTTTTATGGCTGACTCAAGTGCTTTTTGCGCCTTATCGTAGTCACCTAATTCAGCATAAAGAACTGCTAAGTTATTAAATGGTTCAGGCAAGTTTGGATGTTTCTCGGTGAGATAAGTAAATGCTTGTATAGATTCGTTATATTTTCCGAGTTCAGCATTTACAACCCCTTTAATAAATATAACCTGAGGATCATTCGGGTTTGTTTTGAGATATTGATCGATTTGTTGAGCCGCTTTTTCCTTTTCGCCTTTTTCAATCAATTGCATGATTGATTTAAAGTCGTCAGCTGAATAAATTTCATTTGCGAAAAAAAATGTAGTTAGAGATAAAAGGATAAACAGTAAAAAACCTTTTAAATTCTTAATATTAGAACATTCGTTTTTTTGAGGCATGGTATGATTTATCTTAATAAATTTAGCATAATTCTACCAAATAGCACCTTTATCATCTATATGTTATTTATGAGTAAGCCCTTCACTATCTCTTTGTTTTTCTTAAACTTAAGGCTTATTTGCAATGATTAAAATCTATAACAGCCTTTCAAAAAATAAAGAGACTTTTAAGCCTATCCAAAAAGGGCAAGTAAATATGTACGTCTGCGGCATGACGGTCTACGACTTATGCCATATTGGTCATGCACGTGTGATGGTTATTTTTGACATAGTAAGACGTTGGTTTGGTATTTCAGGATACAGCGTCAATTACGTCAGAAATATTACTGATATAGATGACAAGATTATCAATCGGTCGATTCAAAACAATGAATCTATTCAAAGTCTGACGCAAAGGTATATAAATGAGATGAATGCTGATGCTAAAGCCCTTGGTGTTCTGAGTCCCACGAGAGAGCCTAAAGCAACTGAACATATTGAAGACATGCTTTCTATAATCAAAACATTAATTGAAAAGAAACATGCTTACCTTGCTAAAAATGGAGATATTTTTTATTCAGTAAGATCTTTTAATGAATATGGAAAATTATCAGGCAAATCAATCGAAGATTTGCGAGCAGGTCAGAGGGTTGATATTGACCAAAATAAGCATGATGAATTGGACTTCGTTTTATGGAAATCTGCAAAGCCTAATGAACCCAGTTGGGACTCGCCCTGGGGTAAAGGAAGGCCTGGCTGGCATATCGAATGCTCAGCTATGAGCTCTCATTATCTTGGCCATCATTTCGATATTCATGGGGGTGGACAAGACCTTCAATTTCCTCATCATGAAAATGAAATAGCTCAATCTGAAGCTGCACACGATTGTAAGATGGCTAATTACTGGATGCATAACGGTTTTGTTCGCGTTGATGATGAAAAAATGTCTAAGTCATTAGGGAATTTTTTCACGATACGGACAGTGCTTGAAAAATTTGATCCAGAAGTAGTTAGATTTTTTATTTTAAGAGCTCATTATCGAAGCCCTTTAAATTATTCAGATGCTCATCTTGATGATGCAAAATTAGCATTACAAAGATTATATGTAAGTATAAGAGGAGTTAACATCAAGCATTCTGACGTGGATTGGAGTCATCCATTAGCAAATAAATTCAAAGAAGCTATGGATGATGATTTTAATACCCCAGAAGCCATTTCCGTTTTGTTTGAATTAGCAAATGAAATTAATAAAAATAAATCTGTACAACTTGCTAACTTACTTAAAAGTCTTGCAAAGACAATTGGCATTCTGGAAAGAGATCCAGAAATTTTTCTAAAGGGGGATACAAAAATCTCCCTTGATATTGATGCGTTAATCTTCCAAAGACATGAAGCAAAAGCCAATAAAGATTTTAAAGAAGCAGATCGTATAAGATCTTTATTACTTGAAAATGGCATTGTGTTAGAAGATACATCCCACGGGACTATTTGGAGAAAAGAATAAGTTATGCCAGTTAATCTTAAACCACTTACCATCGATTCTATTTTTCCGATCAAAGGCATATCACTTGGTATTGCTAAAGCGCATATTAAAAAACCTAATCGCAAAGATTTGCTGTTAGTGACTATTTCCGAAGGTTCAAAAGTTTCTGGAGTATTTACGCAAAATGCATTTTGTGCAGCACCCGTACTTCTCTGCAAGGAACATTTAAAAAATACACCTGGTATTCGAGCGCTCATTGTAAATACAGGCTGTGCGAATGCTGGCACAGGTGAAGACGGCTTATTAAAGGCTAAAGAAACATGTGAGACTGTCAGTGAACTTCTGTCGATTAAACCAGAACAAGTTTTACCATTTTCTACAGGTGTTATTTTAGAAAGTCTACCCATTGATAAAATCAAAAATGGACTGCCTGACACAATAAAAAATTTAGATCCAACTCATTGGATAGATGCTGCAGAAGCGATAATGACTACAGATATTGCACCAAAGGCTGCGTCAAGAAAAATAAAGATTCAAGATAAAGAAGTTGTTATTTCAGGAGTAAGTAAAGGCTCTGGCATGATTCATCCTAATATGGCTACTATGCTTTCATTTATTGCAACTGATGCTTCTATCAATCAAATCTTGCTCGATAAACTTCTTAAAGAAGTGACAGAGGAATCATTTAATTGCATTACTGTTGATGGGGATACATCCACTAATGATTCGTTTATTCTGATTGCTACAGGAAAAGCAGAACATATTGAAATCAATCAAGAAGATAAAAGTTATAAAGTTCTTAAAGGCGCTATTCGTGAAGTTGCTATTGAGTTAGCTCAAGCTATCGTTAGAGATGGCGAGGGTGCTACGAAATTCATCACCATTCAGGTTGAATCTGGTCGTGATGATACTGAATGCAGAAAAGTAGGCTTTGCAATAGCACACTCACCTTTAATTAAGACAGCTTTTTTTGCATCCGATCCAAACCTTGGAAGAATATTGGCCGCCATTGGTTATGCGGGCATAGACTCGCTTGATATTACAAAAATACAATTATTTTTAGGAAATGTCTTGGTAGCAGAAAATGGCGGCCGTGCATCTTCTTATAGTGAGGCGCAAGGCCAGGAAGTCATGAAGCATCCTGAAATTAGTATGCGAGTTCTTCTTAATCGAGGGTATGCAAAGGCAACGATATGGACATGTGATTTTTCATATGACTATGTAAAAATCAATGCTGACTATCGTACTTAAATTTTGAATATTGTTCGCGTAGCTGCAGCCGTTATTCAAAGACAAGATGGATTTCTTCTTATGGCTCGAAGACCTCCTGGGCGAGGGTGGAGTGGTTGGTGGGAATTTCCAGGGGGCAAGATTGAAGAAAATGAATCGCCTTTTGAAGCGCTTCAAAGAGAGCTTCAAGAAGAAATTAATATTTCTGCAAATGATGCGATATTATGGTTTGAACGTACTTACAGCTATCCAGAAAAAAAGGTTTACATTTATTTTTTTAAAGTCACGGATTGGAATGGTGAAATTAAATCATGTGAAAATCAATCATTAGAATGGCAAAATCCATCTCATGTATCGGTTGCGCCAATTCTCCCTACTAATTTATTTGTTCTAAAATCTATTTTACTACCCCCAGTTTATGCAATTACCAATATTG
>DATCVG010000081.1:0-1578 GCA_036567085.1 Candidatus Methylopumilus sp. | reverse complement strand
GTTTTGGTTTTCGGTTACTACCCGCCACCATTTTAATTTCAAATAAGCGACACTCTAATGCCCCGTTAAATAACGGGGTTTTTTTTGATGGTTTCAATCGCATGTCTTTAGGCATCTCAAGATCAGCAGTTAAGAAATAAGTATCCCAGCCACCGAAAGACGCTTTCATGTGCTTCGCCCAAACAGGATAGACTTCTTTTAAATCATTATCCTCCCCTAGACGCTCTCCATAAGGTGGATTCGTCACAAGTACTCCATGAGATTGAGGGGGTTCTAGTTTAATAAAATCACTTTGCATCACCTTCGCCACTTCTTCTAACCCTGCGACTTTTAAATTATGACGTGCAACCCTGACCGCTCTTAAATCCATATCGGATCCGTAAATCTCTAGAAATTCAATTGGCTTCATTTTAGCAATAGCTTCTCTTTCAATTTTTTTCCAAAGTGTTTCATCGAATGATTTAAGATGTTGAAAACCAAAGTGACGTTTCAATCCAGGCGGCTGGTTCACTGCCATCATGGCCGCTTCAATTAAAAAAGTACCACTGCCACACATCGGATCTAAAAAGGGTGTGCCTGGTTTCCAACCGGAGAGCATAATAATCCCTGCTGCTAAATTTTCTCGTAATGGGGCGATCACACTCACATCGCGAAAACCTCTCTGATAAAGGGGTGCGCCTGAAGTATCTAAGTAAAGTTGATATTGATTTTGTGTAAGATACGCATGAATACGAATATCAGGATCTCTGACACTGACGGAAGGTCTTGCATCTCCCTCTTCGCGAAAGCGATCGCATACTGCATCTTTAATACGAAGAGTGACAAAGTCCAAACTTTTTAAAGGACACTTGACCCCTATCACTTTGACGCGAATGGTTTGGTTCACTCTAAACCATGAAGGCCAATGAAGTTTAAACGTGGCTTTATAAATATCCTCTTCTGACGTATATATGCCCTGACCTACACGAGATAAAACACGCGTGGCGATGCGCGAATGCAAATTCACACGATACATGGTTTCTAAGCTACCTTCAAAAGAAACACCCCCTTCAGTTGCTATGATTTTAGTGGCTTGATTGTGAGAGAGTTCATCGACCAATAAAGCTTCCAAACCTCTGGGGCAGGTTGCGAAAAATTGATAATTCAAATTTTGATACCTTTTAAAAAATTAACGATCAAAATGAAGCGTATGCGATGGTTGATGATTATGAAGCAAAAGCTGATTAAAGAATGCTAAAAATTCAAGCCCGTATGTCTTCTCAAGTGATTTCGCTTTTAATCTTAAAGTCTTCACATCAAGTTCACGCGGCATATCATGAAATCCTAATACGATTTGATTTCCAGGCTTGCCTGTGGGAATCACTAAAATAAGATCATCAAAGATACGACGCATGCGGTCAATGTAAAGATCATAATGGGGATCACTTGCCCATATATTCATCACAAAGATACCGTTCACTCGCAAAGTGGATTTACATACATCAAAAAATGAAAGGCTTCTAAAGTTTCTAGGGATACCTTCAGGATCAAAAGCGTCAATCATCAATATATCTGTCGACTGCGGATGTTCCTTCATAT
>DATCVG010000080.1:0-35603 GCA_036567085.1 Candidatus Methylopumilus sp. | reverse complement strand
CGTATTGGCTACGATCAATGGTTGAGAAATATTGCCATAGGGCTTGGTAATGCTAAAACATCTGAAATTATTGTGAATGTACTTAAAAGTAGATATCCAGATGCCTCTCCTCTCGTTAAGGAGCATATATCATGGGCTCTTGCACAACATAATTTTCATATAAATTAAGTATGTCTTTGCTATAATGCGAGGCTAAATTAAATTATTCACTATTCGATCCCTAAATTAAACGTTATACATGTCACAAATTAATCAATCGCTCATCTGGCAATCTTTAAATCAACATAAAAAAGATATCGAATCCATCTCACTTCGTGAGATGTTTAAATCAGATCCTAATCGTTTTAATCAATTTCATATTCAATTTAATGATTTACTTCTAGATTATTCAAAACATCGTATTTCTAAAGAAACCATAAATCTCCTAGTTAAACTTGCAAAAGAAGCCGATGTTGAGGGTTGGCGAAGCCGTATGTTTGCAGGTGAAAAAATAAATACCACTGAACATCGCGCAGCCCTTCACACGGCTCTTCGTAACCAAAATCACTCGCCCATCATGTCAGATGGTGAGGACGTAATGCCTAAGATTAAAAGTGTACTCAAAAAAATGCGAAGTTTTAGTGAAGAGGTAAGATCAGGTCAATGGAAAGGTTTCACCGGTAAAGAAATCACAAGCGTCATTAACATAGGCATAGGTGGATCTGATCTTGGTCCTGCTATGGTTTGTCAAGCATTAAGAGCTTATGGCTCAAAAACCATCACACCCTATTTCGTTTCTAACGTGGATGGGGCAGATCTCTCACAAGCTTTAGAGAAATGTAATCCTGAAACAACCCTTTTTATTATCGCTTCCAAAACATTTACGACACAAGAAACAATGACCAATGCTTTCTCAGCAAGGGATTGGTTCCTTAAAGTGGCGAGAGAGAGCCAACATATTAAAAAACATTTTGTTGCATTATCCACAAATCATCATGCTGTGTCGCAATTCGGTATCGACACAGAAAATATGTTTGAGTTTTGGGACTGGGTAGGCGGACGCTACTCCCTTTGGTCAGCAATTGGACTTTCTATTGCGCTTTATATTGGTATGGATGGATTCGAAGAGTTACTCAAAGGTGGTTTTGAAATGGATGAGCATTTCAAGACTGCGCCCATCGAACAAAATATTCCGATGATGATGGGATTATTAGGTATCTGGTACATTAATTTCTTTAATTATCCAACCCATGCAATCTTAGCCTACGATCAAGGTTTATCTAAATTAGCGCCTTATCTTCAACAAGCTGACATGGAAAGTAACGGTAAATTTATCAATCGCGATGGCGAGCACATTGATTTTCATACAGGTCCAGTTATTTGGGGCGAAGTGGGTACTAATGGTCAGCACGCTTTCTATCAACTGCTTCATCAAGGCACTGAGATTGTCCCTGCAGACTTTATCATGCCCATTGAATCTCAATATGCAATAGGTAAAGATGGTAATGAGCATCATAAAATTTTGCTTTCAAACTTTATCGCACAAACACAATCTTTGATGCTAGGAAAAACATATGATGAGGCTCGAGCCGAAATTGAAAAACAGGGTTATGAGGGTGAAGATATTGAAAGCTTTATTCCACAAAAGACTTTTGAAGGTAATCGACCTACCTCTTCCATACTTTTTCAAAAATTAACCCCAAAAACCTTAGGTCAAATTATTGCAATGTATGAACATAAAATTTTTACTCAGGGAATCATCTGGAATATCAATTCATTTGATCAATGGGGCGTAGAATACGGCAAACAGATTGCAAAGCAAGTTTTACCTCAACTATCTGAAAAAATACCTACAGATCACTTTGACAGCTCCACTAATGGATTAATTAATTACATTAAAAAATACCAATAAATTATTGATTTATTTAATAATTAATTTTTGGTTAAGTATGGCGGTCCTAAGAGATTCATTCATAGAAGATCCTAAACTTGCCCCAAATTTTCGAGCAAAACGGTCAGCAAAACCCTCGTAAGTCGTAAAATCAACCACCTCTTCTGCCTTAACTAATTCTCGAGCAACATAATCAAAATTCCCAAAACCATCCGCTAATCCAAGTTTGACAGCAGATTCACCATTCCAAAAAAGGCCACTAAATGTATCTGGTGATTCTTTTAGGCGATTTCCCCGACCCTCTTTAACAACCGCAATAAATTGTTGATGGACTTCGTTTAACATGTCTTGAACAAAAGCTTGTTGTTTTGGATTGATTGGTGAGAAAGGGTCAAGCATGGCTTTGTTCGATCCTGCTGTCATCAGCCGTCTTTCAATGCCAACTTTTTTCAAGGTATCAGTAAAGCCAAAGCCATCCATTAAGACGCCAATTGAGCCTACGATACTTGCTTTATCAACGAAAATTTCGTCAGCAGCGACAGCAATGTAATAGCCCCCTGAAGCGCAAATATCCTCCACTACTGCATAAACAGGAATATGTGGATGTAATTTTTTTTGCCGCTTAATTTCGTCATTAATCATGCCAGATTGAACAGGGCTTCCGCCAGGACTGTTAATTTTTAGAACAATGCCCCGTGTACCACGGCTATCATATGCCCTCCGTATACTCTCAAAAAAGTCTTTTGCATTTACTTCATCCTTCTCACCAATGACACCATTAATTTCAATCAATGCGGTATGATTCCCTGACCCGCCTTTTGTATGCATCGCACTCAATCCCAAAAATAAAAGTACAAAGAGATAAAAAAAAGTAATCGATTTAAAAAAAATACTCCAACGTCTAGCAATTCTTTGTTCACCTAAAGCTGAAAGTGCAATTTTTTCTAATGCTTCTCTTTCCCAATGATCGATTGGTTTCTTTTCTATCTTTTTTCTAACTGCCATTTGTTTTGCTCCGAAAATACTTTTAATAAATTTCAATCCATAATACATCGTTTGATTCGATTACATTTAATTTTTCTAATATTTGACCACGACAAGGCCCAGAAATGCATTCCCCAGACATGGGATGATAAATGGCCCCATGAGTCGAGCATACAATCCATTGTTTTTGATCATCCATAAATTCATTAGGCTTATAATCAAGCTCGATTGGCAAGTGTTTACATTGATTTTGATAAGCATGATACTTACCCTCAAAGAGGACTACAAAACCAGATTGAATAGAAGCTTCGGTTTGGTATTCAAATTTGATCGTTGAGCCGTCCCCCTGAAAAGCCTTTTTATTTATTTCAATTTTTGCAATTGGTGTCATGGTAATAAGAAATCTACAACCTCTTTAAATGAATCAAAACATGCTAAAGGCTGAAAACTTATTAACAGATCTTTTGGTTGCGCTCCATAAGTAACTGCGATGGTTTGAATGTGCGCGTTCTTTCCCATTTCAAGATCATAATGCGTATCGCCCACAATCACAGCACGATCAGCTGGTATCTGGGTTTCTTCCAAAATCGCCTCCACCATGTGGGGATGTGGTTTAGAAAAACATTCGTCTACTGTTTTTGTAGATAAAAAAAATCTATTTAAATCAGTATCTTGCAATGCAAAATTTAGACCTTTTCTACTTTTACCTGTAGCGACTGCAAGTTTACATTTATGTTGATAAAGCTGCTCAACACCCTCTTTTACACCATCAAAAAGATATGAATTGCCCTCATTTGCATGATAATAAGAACGATAACTCTCAGCGACTTTTTCTAGTAATTCAGAAGACAAATGAGGAAAGAGCTTAAGCAATAATTGATTTAAGCCTAATCCTATCGTCTTTAATATGATTTCTCTCGGGGGGGCTGTAACCCCAGCACTTTTAGCAGCTGATATAACAGCATCTACAATAATGCCTGTTGAGTCAGCCACAGTGCCATCCCAGTCTAAAATAACTAAATCAAAGCGAGGGGATTTCATGAGGTTTGTTGACTCAGAAAAGTATCAAGTTCGGGTGGTAAAGGAACTTTGATCTCCAGCAACTCTTCCGTTAAGGGGTGTTTCATTTTCATGGAGAATGCGTGAAGAAACATACGTTTTAAACCTTTTTTTTGGAGCGCTTTGTTCAAGGCAAAATCGCCATATTTATCATCGCCTAAAATAGGAAATCCCAGATGCGCAAGCTGAACCCGAAGCTGATGCGTTCTTCCAGTAATAAGCTTAGCTTCCAAGAGTGAGTAAGTCCCTAAAGATTTTTTTAAATAAAAGATAGTTTTACTCAATTGATTCTGACTATCATCTTCACCATCAGTTACATTGACTCGCCTCTCGCCACCTTGCGTGAATGTTTTTTTGAGCATTAATTCAACTGTTTTTTTAGGCTCAGTCCATTCACCTTTAACCATCATGATATATTTTTTTTCGATACGGTTATGACGCATCAGATCGTGCATATTGACCAGCACCGAGCGCTTTTTTGCAATCAATAAAATGCCAGAAGTTTCTCGATCAATACGGTGAACAAGCTCTAAAAACTTAGCTTTAGGTCTTGTATGACGAATCAGTTCTATAACGCCGAAATTCAGTCCGCTACCACCATGGACAGCATAACCACTTGGCTTATTTATCGCTAACAACCCATCATCTTCATAAATAATATTTGTTTCTAACCAGGCTGTTTGTTGCTGTTGGGGCTCGATAACATGAGACGGCCTCTCCACTTTTATTGCAATAGGGGGAATCCTTACTTGATCATCTATTTTGAGACGGTACGAAGTATCGATTCGTTTTTTATTGACCCTTACTTCACCACTTCTTAGAATTTTATAAATGTGGCTTTTAGGTACATTTTTTAAAATTTTTAAAAGGAAGTTATCAATTTTTTGTGTTTCACTTGCTTCATCCACAAGAACAAATGTGGCTTTTTCATGAGAAAAAAGATTTTTAGCGTTAGAATTTTGAGCCATATTTTGTTTAATTGGATTTATACCCTATACTAGATGTATTCAGACTCTCTTAATCAATTGAATTGAAGAGATAATTTACACTGAATTATACCGTGACAACAAATTACTATGGTTTTTTCCGCTCGCCTTATTTTAAGTAGCGGCCTTGAAACAAGGTTTAAAAATTTAAAGAATATTTTAGTTTTATGGCATATGAACACAACAAAGATTCATAAATATTTTGCTCAACAATCTTACAAATAAGATCTGTGACTAAGTAAATAATTTAAAAACTTTTTTCAATATAGAAGTTTTATTGCAAAAAATACTAACCTTTTCTGAGGTTAGATGTGCGCCTGAATAACTAAAATACATTCTTTATCTCAAAACCTACTTGTAGGAGTTTTAGATAATGAAACGTATGCTTTTTAATGCAACCCAATCAGAAGAATTGCGAGTTGCAATTGTAGATGGTCAAAAATTAATTGATCTTGATATTGAACGCGGAAGTCGTGCACTCAAGAAAAGTAATATATACAAAGGTATTGTCACTAGAATAGAGCCCTCTCTTGAGGCAGCTTTCGTAAACTATGGCACGGAACGTCATGGTTTCCTCCCCTTTAAAGAAATTTCGCCTCAATATTTCAAAGAATCAACTCAAAACCGCCCCCGCATTCAAGATGTTATTGAAGAAGGTCAGGAAATTATCGTTCAAGTTACAAAAGAAGAGCGAGGTAATAAAGGTGCAGCGCTATCAAGCTACCTTTCTCTTGCGGGTCGATATATCGTATTAATGCCTAATAATCCTGATGGTGGAGGTGTTTCAAGGCGTGTCGAAGGTGAGGAACGCAATGAGTTTCGAGATCATATTTCTAATTTAGACATTCCAGAAGGTATGAGTGTTATTGGTAGAACAGCTGGCGTAGGCTCGTCGCTTGAAGAGCTTCAATGGGATTTAAATTACCTTAAACAATTATGGACTGCTATTGACGAAGCCTCGCAAGGCCAATCAGGAGCATTCTTAATATATCAGGAAGGCAATCTGGTAATTCGAGCCATCAGAGACTACTTCCATCCCGACATAGGTGAAATTCTAATTGATACGCAAGATATCTATGATCAAGCGACCCAATTTATGAATCATGTTATGCCGAATTATGTGGATCGCGTAAAACTTTACGAAGATGAAGTTTCTTTATTTTCTCGCTTTCAAATTGAACATCAAATTGAGTCAGCTTTCTCAAGGGAAGTTAGATTGCCCTCAGGCGGCGCTATTGTGATTGACCACACTGAAGCCCTTGTTTCTATTGATGTAAATTCATCAAGAGCCACAAAAGGAAGTGATATTGAAAACACTGCATTTAATACTAATATTGAAGCTGCTGAAGAAGTTGCTAAGCAATTAAGACTTAGAGATTTGGGTGGCTTAGTGGTGATTGATTTCATTGATATGGAAAGTCAAAAAAATCAACGCGAAGTTGAAAATCGCTTTAAAGAGGCACTTCATCATGATCGTGCCCGAGTCCAGACAGGCAAAATTTCTCGCTTTGGATTGCTTGAGCTTTCTCGTCAGCGACTTCGTCCAAGTATTGGTGAATCCAGTAATAGTATATGCACGAAATGTAATGGCACTGGTTCAATTAGAGATATTCAATCAACGGCATTACATATTCTTCGTATGATTCAAGAAGAATGTATGAAAGAACATAATGCAACTATTTCGGCTCAATTACCTATTGAAATTGCAACATTCCTCCTTAATGAAAAACGCTCCGAAATTTTTAATCTTGAACAGCGCTTAAAAGTTGAGATCATACTAATTCCTAATAAGCATCTTGAGTCTCCAAACTATTCAATCTCAAGTGCAAAACAAGAGGATGTTGCAAATCAATCTAAACCTAGCTATCAAATGATGGAGTCATTAAATGAAGGCAATCAAGTTTTAAGTTATAAAGAAGTGTCTAATGAGCCAAAACAAGAACCTTTAGTAAAAAGTATTATTCCTGATAGCCCTGCTCCTTCAGGATCTGGAAAATCGAATAAAACATTATTTGGCTTCATTAAAAATCTCATTGCTGGAGATGATGGGAATTCAGAAAACTATAATGAAGAAAAACAGGAAACTTCTGAAATAAACGAAAATAATCATCCACGACCACATCATAATAATCGAGGAAGAAATAACCGTCATCAGAAATTTAAACAACATAATAGAAGACAAGCTCAAGGAGAAGGCCAGTCTTCTGAATCAAACATTACAACAACTCCTAATGAAAAAGTATCGGCTTTAGATACGCGACCGAATCAAGAAAGCAATAGAAGAGGTCGAAATAATAGACGTGGTCGTTTTAATAAAAATCGAGATACTAGAGCTAATCAAGAGCCAAATGATTTTGAGAAAAAAGCTTTGGCAGTTCAAGATGCTACCGTTTTAAATAAACCTTCGCTTGAAGTTAATGATATTCAAGCTAAGACATTAGAGTCTAAATCAAATGAAATTTCCAAAAAACCTACTAAGGCTAAGAAGATAATAGAAGAAAAACCAGTTGATCTAAAAGCGATCGGTCTTGAGCTTGTTGAAACAAAAACCAAACCAAAACCTAAAACTAAAAAAGAAATAGAAGAAAAATCTAAAAAAGCAGCACCAAAAAAAACAGCTGCTTGGCAAAAAAAAGATAAAGATAAAGTGAAAGATGAGCCTATCGTAATGATAGAAACTAAGGCTACGAAGAAAAAAGCTGCTAAATAGTTTATTGCTTAATAAAGCTTATAGATAGCCAGCCAAGGTAAGTCATTAGTAGAGATCCAATGACATGAAGCGCAACTAGAGTGAGCGCGGAAACAAACTCACTCTTTTGGAGCAATTGAAAAACTTCGGCAGTGAAAGCGGAGAATGTAGTTAGCCCACCTAAAAAACCTATATTAATAATCAATTTTATGTCAGGGCTAAGTTCGCTATATAACTCGAAGGCGCCCAACGATACACCTATTAAATATCCACCTATTAAATTTACTGTCAGCGTCCCCAATGGTAATAATGGATGCATAGAATCAAATAAAATACTTATACCCCATCGACTCCAAGCACCGGAAGCTGCAGCTAATCCTATATATAAAAAATTTTTCAAGATAATTTTAAAAAATGTTCACGATAATATTTTAATTCTTCAATAGACTCATATATATCTGACAACGCCTCATGTTTACTTGATTTTTTAAATCCTTGGTATAGTGAAGGTCTCCAACGTCGAGAAAGCTCTTTAAAAACGCTTACATCTAGATTCCTGTAATGAAAATAGCTCTCTAGATTTGGCATATGCTTTGCCATAAAACGTCGATCTTGGCAGATTGAATTTCCGCACATTGGTGATTTATTTGGCGCAATATGCTTTTTTAAAAACTCAATGGTCATCTCTGATGCATAAACCTCATCAAACGTAGATTGCTTGACTCTCTCTATGAGGCCTGACTTCAAATGTGTAGATTGATTCCAGGCATCCATGCCATTTAGTATCTCATCCGCTTGATGAATAACAATAACAGGGCCTTCTGCAATGATATTTAAGTGTGGGTCAGTTACTACAGTTGCAACTTCGAGCACCTTATCAGTCTCGGTATTAAGCCCACTCATCTCCATATCAAGCCATATTAAATTATCGTCAGAAGAGCTCATCATGATTTCCATTAAAAAAGTACCAATTGTTTGAAACAATCTACAAAATAAGATTGTTTTCATACAGAATACTAGAATATTAACTTAATTCAGAGATATTATGGACGAAATACTACGTAACACCTTTATTGCAATTCTTGCCTTATCTACAGGCATTCACTTATGGCTTGTAAAAAGACATATAAATTTTGTATCACTTAATAAAAAAAAAGTACCTGATGCATTTAAGAAAAATATCAGCCTTAAAGATCATCAAAAAGCGGCTCATTATGCAATTGAAAAAAGTGAATTAAGTCTTAAAGATACAATCGTTCAAGCTTCTGTTCTTTTACTTCTGACTGTTGGAGGATTTATTAGCGTAATCTCTCAATTTTTTAATGAGATTACCTCGCCTATTTTAAAAGATGTCGCAATCATTTTGAGCGTGATCTTAATTACAAACCTTATCGACCTTCCTTTTAACTATTACAAAACATTTATGATTGATGAAAAATTTGGCTTCAATCGAATGACAAAAAAATTATTTTTTACGGATCTTTATAAACAGATAATTTTAGGCTTATGTCTTGGACTCCCTATTTTATTTATTGCATTGTGGATGTTAAAAAATGCGGGGAATTATTGGTGGTTTTATCTTTGGGCAGTATGGAGTTTATTTAATCTTTTAATACTTGCTATCTATCCTACTTGGATTGCTCCTTTTTTTAATAAATTCTCACCTTTAAAAGATAAATCCTTAAAAAATAAAATCATCGCATTATTAAAAAAATGTGGTTTTAAGTCTCAAGGATTATTTGTCATGGATGGATCGGCAAGAAGCAATCATGGCAACGCATATTTTACAGGCTTTGGTAAAAATAAACGTATCGTATTTTTTGATACTCTTTTAGAGCGTCTTAATCATAACGAAATTGAAGCTGTTTTAGCTCATGAGCTTGGTCATTTTCATCATAACCATGTTAAAAAAAGAATTTTTATGATGTTCGTAGTGAGTTTTGTTGGTCTCGCTATCTTGGGCTACTTAAAAGATCAAATATGGTTTTACCATGGTCTTGGTATTTCAAGCCCTTCAGATGGAAGTGCTCTGCTTCTTTTTATGCTAGTTGGACCCACTTTCATCTTCTTTATAAGACCTATCATGGCTTTCTATTCAAGACAAAATGAATTTGAAGCAGATCGTTATGCACAAACACATTCGAGTGCAAAATATCTCAAAGACTCACTCGTTAAACTTTATCGAGATAATGCATCTACTTTAACTCCCGACCCTCTATATTCCGCATTTTATGATTCTCATCCTCCAGCATTACAACGTATTGCAAGGCTATAGATCTTTTAAGGTTGAGCAATGGTAAAATGTCATTTACTTAGACGATAATTAAGTTTAATAAATGGATATTACTACCCGCTTAGAGTTTGATGCAGGGCATCGCATACCTAACCATAAAAGTAACTGCAAAAATTTACATGGTCACCGTTATGCTATCGAAGTTACCGTAACAGGTCCTATTCATGACGATAATAAAAGCTCAGATTTTGGTATGGTGATTGATTTTTCTGATGTCAAACAAATTATTAAAGATCTAATAGTTGATCGCTGGGATCATGCGTTTATTGTTTACAAAGATGATAAAGAAATTGTTAATTTTTTAAACACACTAACTAATCATAAAACTGTAATTTTTCCAGTTGTTCCAACTGCAGAAAATATGGCGTCAGAAGCATACTTAACTTTAAGCTCTGAATTTAATAATCGTTTTAATCATCAGCTTAAAATTAAACAAATTCGTATCTACGAAACGCCTAACAGTTGGGCTGATGCATTTCAAATTTGACTACCAAATTAACTTCTTTTCGCCTTTCATTTTATTCAAATATGCTTCATGCTTTTTAAGCTCTTCATCATCAGCCTTTAAAACAAAAAGATTAGTTGGCCGTTTGGCATTTTTTTCTCCAAGAAAATCTGACCCGTTGTATTGGAAATCTATCATAAGATCCTCTTGGCCTCGGGTCATAGCTAAGTAAACTTCAGCTAATAATTGTGCGTCTAGCAGGGCTCCGTGAAGACTTCTTTGAGAATTGTCGATATTATAAAAACGACATAAGGCATCTAAGCTATTTCGCTGACCTGGTCGCATATCTTTCGCTAATTTTAATGTATCAATAATATTAGCAACCAATTCTTCAATCGGTGGTTTTTCAATTAAACCAAATTCCATGTTTATGAAACCAACATCAAATGGGGCATTGTGAATAATAAGTGTGGCATCTTTTATAAACTTAATAAAGTCAGAAGCAATTTCTGTAAATCTTGGCTTGTCTTGTAAAAAATCTAAAGTAATACCGTGAACCTCTTGTGCCGCAGGATCTATTTCCCTATCTGGATTTATATAAAAATGAAAAGAGTTATTTGTGGGTCGACGATTGATAATTTCAATTGCAGCAATTTCAATAATTCGATGCCCTTGATTTGCATACAATCCGGTTGTTTCTGTATCTAAAAAGATATGCCTCACTATGATTCCTTATATAAACTGTCAATGCCTTGATTTGCGAGTTGGTCTGCTATCTCATTGCCGTCATGACCTGCATGGCCCTTAATCCATAGCCATTCGATTAAATGAGTCGACGCTAACTCATCCAGCCTTTGCCATAAGTCTATATTCTTGATAATTTTTTTACTACTATTTTTCCAATGGTTACGTTTCCATACATGAATCCACTCTGTAATACCTTTTTGGACGTATGTAGAATCCGTGAATATTTTAATTTTTGATGTCTGCTTAATAATTTCAAGCGCCTTAATAACTGCCAATAACTCCATCCGATTATTTGTGGTATTTCTTTCACCGCCACAAATAGATTTCTCATTTTTTCCAGAAATTAATAATGCACCCCATCCTCCATCTCCTGGATTACCTCTGCAAGCTCCATCCGTGTAAATCATAATTTCATGTTTCATGGTTTAACTTTATATATTTTAGTTTTCTGGGGCGAGTATATTGGTGTCTTAATTGGTCTTTTTTGCCAGAGGGGTTTAATAGGTGTCATACCATGCACCTTTTTTTGTATAACGAGAAAATAAAACCCTCCCAGCATAGGCCACCATCGATCACCTAATTTTTCCATAACTTGTGTTTTTTTCAGCCATGATGTCTGCTGAATTGGGGGAATATAACACCCCATTTTTCCTTCAACCATTTCTAGGCCTACAATAGGCAGCCACTCTCTAATTTTACTCAGCGATATAAATCTAGTATTCCAAGGATAATCAATATCAAAACTTAAAAGTCTTTTTATTCCCCACAGACTCATTGGATTAAAACCTGTAATTATTAAGCGTCCTTCAGGCATTAATACCCGATGGATCTCTTTCAGTAATTCATAGGGTTTGGACATTTGCTCTAATATGTGAGGAGCAATAAGTAAATCTACCGAAGACTCATCAAATGGCAAAGCTTCGTTCGACGTTATTAAATCAGCCTGATTTGAGTTTAAGGAGAATTTGTTCGGAATACGCGAATAATCGAGAAAATCAATATCGAAATTACCCATTTGAATTGCATAAAATCCAAACGTATCTATAACAACAGGGTTTATATACTTATACTCTAAAGAAATTAAATATCGACCTAAAGGGCTATTAAACCATTCCTGTGGTGAAATTTTAGGCATAAAAAGTATCTTATAATGATAGAAATACTTTACTATGAATATAAATGACAGGCTACAAAGAAAAACAATTAATTCAAATCGAGCCCATTGAAGCCTTTCAAGATAATTATATTTGGTTAATTCATAACGATCAAAATTGCATTGTTGTTGACCCTGGAGATGCAAACCCAGTTATCGAAGTATTAGAAAGAAAAAGCCTCAGCCTAACTGCTATTTTAATCACGCACCATCACATAGATCATATTGGCGGCGTTTTTGAACTTCGCAAAAAATATCCGCATATTAAAATCTATGCGCCTCAAAAAGATAAATATGATTTTGTCAATATAAGCCTTAAGAATGGGGATGAAATTAATATTCCTGAACTTCAAATAAACTATAAAATAATTGAAATTCCTGGGCATACCCGAGGTCATATTGCATATTACGATATGAAAAACCTTTTCTGTGGTGATACCCTTTTTGCATGTGGATGCGGAAGAATATTTGATGGAACCCATGAGCAAATGTATAACTCGTTAAAAAAAATAAGTGCTTTACCGAAAGAGACAAAAATCTATTGTGCTCATGAATATACTAAAAAAAATATTGCATTCGCCCTCTCATTAAAACCCCATGATATGAATCTCAAATTAAGAAGTGAATTTACCTCAAGACTAAAAATTACTATTCCATCGTCGCTCGATGAAGAGTTAAAAACAAATCCATTCTTGGGTTGTGATTCTTTAGAAACATTCAAAAAGCTAAGAGATCTTAAAGATCAGTATTAAACGATGTTGCTCATAAAACGCCTATTCGCTTGTATTTATATTTTGACATCATTAATGTCGAGCGCGTTAGCTGAAAAAAATATTCTAGAGGAAGAAATTAGTATTTTAGACAATGATGAGCTTGATCAAGAAATCAATAAATTAAATACTTTAAATTTCAACTCAACCAGCTCAACTAACAAGTCTCAAAACATACAATCCATTAAGGCTGAAATTAATTTATGGCAGCGAATTTATTCGAGATTTGATATTAAAGATGAGAATAATTCAAGATCCCAAAAATATGAAAAATGGTATTCATCGAGACCAGAGTATATAGAAAGAATGATGGATCGAAGCCAGAAATATCTTTTCTACGTTGTGGGAGAAGTTGAAAAAAGAGGTATGCCATCAGAGATAGCGCTTCTTCCTATGATAGAAAGTGCATATAACCCGATTGCAAACTCTAAGAGTAAGGCGGTAGGCATTTGGCAATTTATTCCCTCTACAGGAAGGCTCTATGGCTTAAAGCAAGATTGGTGGCAGGATAAAAGACGTAATGTGGTAGATGCAACAAATGCAGCTCTTGATTACCTTCAAAAGCTTCATGCATTATTTGGCACCTGGGATCTTGCATTGGCTGCCTACAATGCTGGAGAAGGGACTGTAAGTCGAGCTATAGCTAAAAATAAAGCGAAAGGTTTGCCAACAGACTATGCAAATCTCAAACTACCACGCGAGACAAAAGATTATGTTCCGAAACTACAAGCCATAAAAAATATTGTAACTAATCCAAGCCAATACGGACTCTATATAGATCCGATACCCAATAAGCCTTATTTTACTTATGTTGAAGCGCCTGCTGTTATAGATGCCGATCTTGCCGCAAATCTTGCTGAAATTTCTTATGATGAGTTTTTACTTTTAAATTCTGAACATAGAAGACCACTTATTAGGACAAATGAAAAAACACAAAAATTTATATTACCTATAAATGCAGCTGACACCTTTGTGAAAAATCTAAGTCAAAATGAAAAGCCTTTAGTCTCGTGGAATATTTATAAACCTAAACGTAATGAGAAAATTAAAACAATAGCAAATAAATTTGATATGGAAGAAAGCGATCTTATTAAGGCAAATGACTTACATCCAAAAAAATTAATCAAGCCCTCTTCAATCATCCTAGTGGCAAAGAAAGAGGGTACAGAGACAAATACGAATCAAGATATTGGTGAATCAAATATCCAAAAAGACAGTAAAACTGATATTTCAGCTAGCCCAAATAAATACAAAGTTCAACCTGGGGATACGCTTACTAAAATTTCAAAAAAATATGGAATTTCTATTGATGAGCTGAAGGATATCAATCAAATTACTGCATCATATATTCAAATTGGATCTACCTTGCAGCTCAAAAGAAACAATTAATTAACAAACTTTATGTTTCCAAAATATATATTTTTATTTCTTTTTTTTCTTAACTTAACTTCCTGCAATAGTAAGAAAGAATTTGTCTACGACTATGAAGGCCCTTTCAATACTGAAAAAGGTGGGATACTGATTGATGCAATGTCTGGCGAGCCAAGTAATCTTATATCCATGATTGCTGGTGACTCCGCCTCATCAGCAATCTCAGGTAATATTTTTAATAAACTTATTAAATATGATAAAAATTTAGAGCTAGCGCCTGAATTAGCTGATAAATGGACAATTTCTGATGACCAAAAAACAATTACTTTTTATTTAAAAAGAAATCTTAAATGGGCTGATGGTCACCCCCTAACTACTGATGATGTTCTTTTTACTTGGAAACTTGTGACAGACGAAAAAACGAGAACTCCTTACGGGTCAGACTATAAATTAGTTGATGAAGCTGAAGCTCCCGATCCTTATACATTTCGAATTCATTATACAAAAGCGTATGCGCCTGCGTTGGATAGCTGGGCATCTCTTCAAATTCTTCCAAAGCATATTCTTAAAGATGAGAATATCAATCAGACATTTTTCTCTAGAAAGCCAACTGGTTCAAGTTATTACAAATTAACTCAATGGGTTAATGGAGAAAAATTAACTTTGGAAACTAATCCTTTTTCAGTGATGGGAGAGCCTAATATCAATCAACTAACTTCAAGGTTTATTCCTGACACATCTTCTCAATTTTTAGAATTGATTTCTGACAATATTGATCTTATGAATATTAATCCTATTCAATTTGCTCGAGTTATTCCCTCAAGACCTGATCTAAAAAATAAGCTAGCACTTTATAAAGAACTCGGAAATAGTTATACCTATTTGGGCTTTAATCTAAAACATAGTCCATTTAATGACTTAAAAGTAAGGCAAGCGATCAATTATGCACTTGATAAACAAGAAATAATTGATGGTGTGCTTTTAGGTTTAGGGGAGCCTGTTGCTTCACCTTATAAACCTGGGACTCGATGGAGCAATAAAAATCTTCATCCTTATTCTTATGATAAAAATCAAGCCCTTAAATTACTTCATGAGGCTGGTTTTAATGACTCAAATCATGATGGTATCCTAGAGAAGGATGGAAAGCCTTTTACCTTTGAAATTCTTACAAATCAAAATAAACAAAGAGAGATGACTGCGGTTCTGATTCAAAGAAGGCTTAAAGATGTCGGTATTGAAGTAAAAATAAGAGTCATTGAATGGGCAAGCTTTGTAAATCAATTTATTAAAACAGGCGATTTTGATGCGGTGATTCTTGGCTGGAGTCTATCTCTCGATCCTGATCAATATAATATCTGGCATTCTTCACAACAAAAACCTGGTCAATTTAATTTTATTGGATATAACAACAAGGAAGTTGATCAACTTCTTGAAGAAGGTCGTACAGAACTCAACGCTGATAAGCGAGAAAAAATTTATCATGAATTTTCAAAAATTTTACTTAAGGAAAGCCCCGTGATTTATCTTTACGCTGGATATGGATTGACTGCCATAAATAGACGTATTAAAGGCATTGAGTCACCTGCCCCACCAGCTGGAATTTCGTATAATTCCTATGAGTGGTTTATTCCCTCCTCTCTTAGAAGAAACGAAATAACCCCATAAAATGTTTAACTATCTTATTAAACGTTTGCTATGGATGATTCCAATGTTAATTGGTATCAGTCTTATTTCATTTTTTATTATGCATCTAGCTCCTGGTGATATTACTGCATCAGAATCTGCATTTAATCCAAAAGCATCGGAAGAATCTCGTCAAAAATTAAGAGCACTTTACAATCTAGATAAGCCTTTAATGACGCAGTATAGCTTGTGGTTAAAACGGATTGTTAAACTAGACTTTGGCAACTCTTTCGCCTCACATCAGCGTCCCGTCTTATGGGAAACTAAAGATGCTAAAGGAAATATCAGTAAAGGTATGATTCAAGACGCATTACCTATAACGCTGATGATTAATTTAATAGGGCTACTTATCATCTTTGCGCTATCTATTTTTCTAGGTGTGGTTTCAGCAGTCAATCAAAATCGATGGCCAGACCGGCTCATTACTATAATTGTATTTATAGGCTTTGCGGTTCCCGGTTTTTGGCTAGCACTTCTATTAATGTATTGGACTGGCGTCACTCATTCTTGGCTTCCTATTTCAGGTCTTCATAGTACAGGTTTCGAAAAGATGGGTCATTTTTCACAATATATAGATTTATTTAAGCATCTTATATTGCCTGTTTCTATTTCATGTTTGGGCGGACTCGCAAGCATTTCTCTTTATGTGAGAAATGGAATGTTAGATGTCCTTCAGCAAGATTTTATTACCACTGCTCGAGCCAAAGGCTTGCCAGAAAATAAGGTTATTTATAGACATGCTCTAAGAAATACACTACTCCCACTTATTACAATTATAGGCTTATCTATTCCAGGCCTAATTGGGGGCTCTGTAATTGGAGAATCTATTTTTGCAATTTCTGGCATGGGTAAATTATTTTTTGACGCAGTTTTAATGAGAGATTTTCCTGTGGTAATGGGAATTCTCACGATGGGATCAGTTTTAACGTTATTTGGGAATTTAATCGCAGATATTGGCTATGCCTGGGCAGATCCAAGAATTAGACGGGGCATTTCAAATTGAAAAAAATCATACAAAATCCTTTAGCTTTAAGTGGGCTTATTATTATTATTAGTATTCTTTTTATAGCGATTTTCGCTCCGTGGTTATCACCTTATGACCCGAATTTTATTGATATTCATTCTATTCTTTTACCACCGAGTCTCTCACACCTGATGGGAACGGATGGACTAGGAAGAGATGTTTTTTCGCGTATGCTCTATGGATCGAGAATTTCACTTCTAGTAGGTTTTGTCGCAGTAGGTATCGCTACTTTAATTGGTACATTTTTGGGTGCTATTGCTGGATTTTATCGTGGTTATATTGATTCAATTATCATGCGCTTTGTAGATATTATGTTATCCATCCCTACTTTTTTTCTTATTCTTGCAGTGATTGCTTTTTTAACACCATCTATATGGAATATTATGATTGTTATTGGCTTAACCTCGTGGATGGGTGTGACGCGTCTTGTACGGGCAGAATTTTTAAGTCTTAGAAATCGAGAGTATGTATTAGCTTCCGAAGCGATGGGCGCTTCCGATTTTAGACTTATCTCGAAACATCTTCTTCCAAACAGCTTAACACCTATTATTGTAAGCTCTGTTTTGGGTATCGCAAGTGCAGTTTTAACTGAATCTGGATTAAGTTTTCTTGGGCTTGGAGTTCAAGCGCCACAATCATCTTGGGGAAATATTCTCACAGATGGCAAGGAATATATTCAGTTTGCATGGTGGCTTTCATTATTTCCAGGGCTCGCTATTTTGATTACAGTCCTAGGTTATAATTTACTCGGTGAAGGATTGAGAGATTTACTTGATCCAAAGAATAAGAATCAAAAAAAATAAAGGGATACAACATGGGTTTTTTGACAGGTAAACGCGTTTTAATTCTTGGTTTATTAAGCGACCGTTCTATTGCATATGGTATTGCTTCAGCCATGAAAAGAGAAGGAGCTGAATTAGCTTTTACCTATCAAATGGAAAAACATGATGAGCGCGTTAAAAAACTTGCTCAAGATTTTAGTTCAAATATTGTACTACCCTGCGATGTTTCAAGTGATGAGCAAATTGATAATTTATTTCCTCTTTTAAAAAAACATTGGAATCAATTAGATATTATTGTGCATTCATTAGCCTTTGTGACAAAAGAAGCATTAAAAGGTGATTTCATTGATGCCACAACTCGTGAAAATTTCAGAATAGCTCATGATATAAGTTCTTATAGCTTTACTGCATTGGCAAAAGCAGCATTACCGATGCTAAGTGAGCATGCGAGTTTACTTACATTAAGTTACTTGGGCGCTGAGAGAACCATGCCTAATTATAATGTTATGGGGCTTGCCAAAGCGAGTTTAGAAGCAAACGTGAGGTATATGGCTCAAAGTCTAGGACCAAAGGGTATTAGAGTAAATGCAGTATCTGCAGGTCCAATTAAAACACTTGCAGCATCAGGTATCGCTGACTTTGATCGCATGATTGGCTTTAATGAAAAACATGCCGCCTTGAGGCGGAACGTTACAATTGAGGAAGTTGGAAATGCAGCAGCTTTTTTATGTAGCGATCTTGCATCAGGCATCACAGGTGAAATTACCTACGTGGATGGCGGTATGAACATTACTGCTGCAGGCTCAATCGACTAGTTCTTTTGTGTAGTTTCAAAGAATTTTTGATTGACCGATACACTCGCCTTCGCTTTTAGACCTTTCAAATAAGCACTTAAATATTCAGCAGATAGTGCCTCTAAATAATCGGATGCAAATGCTTGTTTACTTTCTTCATTGCTATCATTTGGAAATGATACCTTGTTCACTTTAACAATCACGTATCCATTATTGCCATCTATAAACCCGCTATAACTAGGAAGCTTATCAGTAGGCATTTTATATGCATGATTAATTACAGCATCACTTAAGCCTTTAGTATTTTTTCGATCAACTAATGTTGCTGGCTGCCATTCGATTTTACGCGAAGTATCAGATAAAGACTTTAAGGCAGCTTCCCCTTCGCTAGCAACCATTTTCTTTGCAGATTCAAATTTTAAATAATCTTCAATATTTTTTTTAACATCAGCAAATGGCTTTGTAGATTGTGCTTTGTAATCTACAACGCGAGCGGAAATTAAGTTATTTGGCGTTACTTCAATTGCTTCAGTATTACGATGGTCTTTAATAGATTCTTTTGAATATAAAGCATTCATCAATGCTTCGTTTTTGAAAAATTTATCTGTATCATTACGACTAATCCAATCAGTTTTTTGAATGGGTAAGTTAAATCTTTTTGATACTGCATCGAGACTAGAAGATTGCTCATAAACTTTATTACTAAATTCTTCAGCAAGTGCTGCGAATTTTTCTTGTCCTTTTTGATAGATTAATTCAGCTTTAATTTGTGGTCTTATGGCATCAAAGCCGCTACCTTCACCAATAATTTTAGTAAGTTTGATAATATGATATCCAAAATCGGATTCAACAATATTACTAATCTCATTAACTTTCATTGAAAAAACTGCATCATCAAAAGGTTTAACCATCATGCCTCGACCAAAAGATCCCAAATCACCGCCTTTTTTAGCAGATTCTGGATCTTGAGAGTATTTTGTTGCTAACTCTTCAAATTGTTTAGGATTTTTTCGAATCTGATTCAAAATATCTTCAGCTTTCGCTTTTGCTTTTGCTTTTTCTGCTGGTGGAGCATTTTTAGATGCAGCAATTAAAATATGGCTTGCCTCTCTTTGCTGTTGATTTTGATATTTATCAGCATTTGCTTGGTAAAAAGACTTTATCTCATCTTCTGTCACGTTAATAGTTGGCAGTATATTTGCTAACGAAAATACAACAAACTCAGCCTTTACTTGTTCTGGCGCTAAAAATTTAGATTTATTTTGATCGTAAAATGCTTGTATATCTTTTTCAGCGATATTTGCCTTTGTCATGTATTCTTTAGTTTTAAATTCAGCAATACTTATTTCTCTTTGTTGTGATGTTGCTTTTAGAGTTTCTGCTAAATTATTGGGTGGAATGAATATAAGTTTCTGAAGACCATCACGCACTTGCTGAATCAGTAAATCATTTCTAATACTTTCTTCAAATTTTTTAGGCGTGAGCTGATTATTTTGCAATACTTTATCGTAAACCTCTTGAGAAAATTTTCCATCTTTCTGAAATTCAGGCATACCGATTATATATTGGCTTAACTGTTGGTCAGTAATTCTAAATTGAGATTTTTTAATATCATTATTGAGTAATTGTTTTGTGATAAGGCCATCGATTACTGACTCTTTAAATTCAAATGAATCGAACATGGCGGGATCAACTTTTTTACCCTCGCTCATTATACGATTTCGTACATTTTCAATTGCGCGATTATATTCTGGCAAAGCAATTTTATAGCCATTAACTTTTGCAATACTTAGGTTATTGCCAGCTTGATTTAAATAAGAATCGATGCCAAACAATGCAAAAGGAATAAGGATGAGCGCTAAAATAATTTGTGCAGCTTTAGTTTGAGCGTAACTTCTAAATTTTTCTAACATGGAATTTATCCTAATATCATTTTAGCTGTTTGATAAAAAATTCGACCAAAAAGTTCTTACTGAGTGAATAAAAAGGCGAATCTTTGGATTCGCCTTAATAATGTTGGCGGAGTGGACGGGACTCGAACCCGCGACCCCCGGCGTGACAGGCCGGTATTCTAACCAACTGAACTACCACTCCAAAACTTATTACTAAAATTGGTGGGTGCTGACGGGGTCGAACCGCCGACATTCGCCTTGTAAGGGCGACGCTCTACCAACTGAGCTAAGCACCCATGCACACTCATTAGTAAGGCCGCTATTTTACAACATAGTCCCAACCAACGCTAGGTTTACGCTAATGTGTGATGTTTTTTGTAATATTAGGGATTTTTTTATGTGGTACAGGCACAGATTTTTGGTCCTTTGCAGCTGCACTTTTAGGTATTTTAGTCAAAGTTAGCTCTAAAACTTCATCAATCCAACGAACAGGATGAATTTCTAAGGTATTTTTAACTTCGTCAGAAATTTCAGTTAAATCTTTGACATTTTGCTCTGGAATCAGGACGGTTTTAATACCCCCTCTATGAGCTGCAAGAAGCTTTTCTTTCAGTCCGCCAATCGGCAAAACTTCACCTCTTAGGGTTATTTCACCTGTCATAGCAACATCTGCTCTCACTGAAATATTAGTTAAGGCAGAAACAATGGCGGAGGTAATGCCTATACCCGCACTTGGGCCATCTTTCGGTGTAGCGCCTTCGGGTAAGTGGATATGAATATCGTTTTTTTCATAGAAATTCTCAGGGATACCTAACTTCTTAGCTCGACTTCTTACAACACTCATCGCGGCATGAATAGACTCCTGCATGACATCGCCTAATTTTCCTGTAATAATCGTTTTTCCTTTACCCGGCAAAACCACAGCTTCAATCGTCAATAATTCACCCCCAACTTGAGTCCAAGCAAGTCCCGTCACTTGACCTATTTGGTTTTTCTTTGAAGCAAGTCCGATGTCGTAGACTTTAACACCTAGATAAGCCTCTAAATTCTTACTATTCACAATGACTTTTTTGAGGGATTTTTTGCTCAATAACTCCTTAACTGCCTTTCGACATATTTTAGAGATTTCTTGTTCTAATTTTCTAACGCCCGCTTCTCTCGAATAATATTGAATAATATCTCTTACAACTTTAGAGGTAATGCTAATTTCAGATTTTTTTAAACCATGCATTTTAAGTTGCTTAGGTAATAAGTATTGCATTGCAATGCTAAGCTTTTCTGCCTCTGTATAACCCGATAGACGAATGATCTCCATTCGATCCAAAAGTGGTTCAGGAATATTCATTGAGTTAGCTGTTGCGACAAACATCACATTAGATAAATCATATTCAACTTCTACATAATGATCTGTAAAAGTATGATTTTGTTCTGGGTCTAAAACCTCTAAAAGTGCTGAAGCTGGATCACCTCTATAGTCTTGGCCCATTTTATCCACTTCATCTAGCAAAAATAACGGGTTGGTCACTCCTACTTTACTCATACTTTGTAAAATTTTACCTGGCATAGAACCAATATAAGTTCTTCGATGTCCGCGAATTTCAGATTCATCTCGCACCCCACCGAGAGCCATACGAATAAATTTGCGGTTCACAGCCTTTGCAATGCTTTGACCTAATGAAGTTTTGCCAACGCCTGGAGGCCCCACCAAACATAAAATAGGTGCTTTTAATTTATCCACTCTTTGTTGAACAGCCAAATACTCAATAATACGTTCCTTGACCTTTTCAAGGCCGTAATGGTCTTCATCTAAAATCTTCTCCGCAAGGGATAATTCACGACTGATTTTAGTTTTTTTCTGCCATGGCAGACCAATTAATGTGTCAATATAATTTCTCACTACTGAGGCTTCTGCAGACATGGGCGACATCATTTTTAATTTTTTAAATTCAGATGTGGATTTATCAAGAGCCTCTTTTGACATACCTGCTTCTTGAATTCGTTTTTCAAGTTCATCTAAATCTGCACCTTCATCCTGCTCACCCAGCTCTTTCTGGATAGCTTTAACTTGTTCATTCAGGTAATACTCTCTTTGACTTTTTTCCATTTGTCGCTTAACACGGCCGCGAATTCTTTTTTCTACCTGAAGAATATCAATTTCAGATTCCATGATCTTTAAAAGATGATCTAAGCGATTTTTAATTTTTAATGTTTCTAAAATCGTTTGTTTCTCTTCAAGCTTTAAAGCAAGATGCGCTGCAATCATATCTGCTAATCTGCCAGGATCTGTAATAGCAGCAAGAGATGTTAAAATTTCTGGAGGAATTTTTTTATTTAATTTAACGTATTGATCAAACTGTGAAAATACAGTTCTCATTAATGCTAACGATTCTTTATCTTTAGGTTCAGGAATGTTTAATTCTTCGAAGCGTGAAACAAAACAAGCTTCCTGATCAATCACTTCTCTAATTTTTACGCGACTTAAACCTTCAACTAAAACTTTCACAGTGCCATCTGGTAATTTCAGCATCTGAAGAATAGATGCTACAGTTCCATATTCGTAAAGGTCTTTAGCATCTGGCTCATCTTTACTTGCAGACTTTTGTGCTACTAAGATTATTTTCTTATCTTTGTCAGATGCTATTTCAAGTGCTTTTACAGATTTTGTTCGGCCGACAAAAAGAGGAATCACAAGATGAGGGTAAACAACAACATCCCTGAGTGGAAGAAGCGGCATGAAATCTTGTTGTGAATTTATAATTTTAATTTCTTGAGCCATTAGTTGCTTTCATAAGCGTTAATTAAATATGGATATTGTGTCAGTTTATAATATTTCAAGGTCTTGCTGACCAATAGTGAAACTTATTTTTTTCCTGAAACTTGTTTCTTTTCTGAAAATAAAAGTATAGGTTTATTTGATTGTTCAATCACGCCATCATCAATGACAACTTTTTCAAGATTTTGAATAGAGGGTAATTCATACATTGTGTCTAATAAGACATGTTCCATAATAGAACGAAGTCCTCGAGCGCCTGTCTTTCTCTCAAGCGCTTTTTTCGCAATCAGTCTTAAAGCTGAAGGTCTAAATTCTAGAGATACATCTTCCATAGCAAAAAGTTTAATATACTGTTTAGTGAGGGCATTTTTTGGTTCAGTCAGAATTTGAACTAGGGCATTCTCACTCAAAGATTCAAGCGTTGCAACTACAGGAAGCCTTCCTATAAACTCAGGAATTAAACCAAATTTAATCAAATCTTCTGGCTCAACATCTTTAATAACATCCCCTATGACTTTAGCATCTGCCTTACTATTTACTTGAGCCCCAAAACCAATACCGCCTTTTTCAGATCTTTGTTTAATAATTTTCTCAAGGCCATCGAAAGCACCGCCACAAATAAATAAAATATTTGTTGTATCAAGCTGAACAAATTCTTGATTTGGATGTTTGCGTCCACCCTGAGGCGGAACTGAGGCCACAGTACCTTCAATTAGTTTTAAAAGTGCTTGCTGAACGCCTTCACCTGAGACATCTCTTGTAATTGAAGGGTTTTCAGATTTTCTAGAAATTTTGTCAACTTCATCAATATATACAATGCCCCTTTGGGCTTTTTCGATATCGTAATCACATTTTTGCAGTAATTTTTGCATAATGTTTTCAACATCTTCGCCAACATAACCCGCTTCAGTAAGTGTTGTAGCATCCGCCATCACAAAAGGAACATCAAGTAATTTTGCAAGCGTTTGTGCTAGTAAAGTTTTTCCAGAGCCTGTAGGCCCTATTAGCAGAATATTACTTTTTGAAATTTCAACATCTTTATGTTCAATATCTAACTCGGAATTGCTATCCCTAAGTCTTTTATAGTGATTATAAACAGCAACAGCTAAACTTTTCTTAGCGCTTGTTTGACCAATAACATGTTCATCGAGTTGATCGCAAATTTCTTTTGGCGAAGGAAGTTGATCATGATCTTTAACCTCTTTTGATGCACCTTTGACTTCTTCTTTAATAATGTCATTACATAAATCAACGCATTCGTCGCATATAAATACCGAAGGACCTGCAATTAGTTTTTTTACTTCATGTTGACTTTTGCCACAAAAGGAGCAATAAAGTAATTTTTCGTTATCGCTTTTCGTTGCCATAATATAGTTTAAACTACTTGTGATCTCTTTGAAATTACTTGGTCGACCATACCATAATCAACTGATTGCTCAGCGCTGAGAAAGTTATCTCTATCAGTATCGGCTGCAATTTTTTTAAGTGTTTGACCAGTGTGATTTGCTAGAATTTGATTTAGTTTTTCTTTCAAAAATAAAATTTCCTTTGCATGAATTTCTATATCAGATGCCTGTCCTTGAAATCCACCTAGAGGCTGATGAATCATGACTCTTGAATTAGGTAAACAAAAACGTTTTCCTTTTTCTCCAGCAGCAAGCAATAATGCCCCCATACTGGCTGCCTGCCCTATACATAAGGTGCTTACATCAGGTTTGATAAATTGCATTGTGTCATAAATTGCCATTCCTGCAGTGACTGATCCACCTGGAGAATTAATATATAAGGAAATATCTTTATCAGGATTATCAGCTTCTAGAAAAAGTAACTGAGCAACAATGACATTTGCTGTCATATCATCGACAGGCCCAACTAGGAAAACCACGCGCTCTCTTAAAAGTCGGGAGTAAATATCATATGCGCGCTCGCCTCGGCCGCTTTGCTCAATAACCATTGGCACATAGCCTAAATTATTTGGTGGTGTGTAAGCCATAATTATGTCTTAGCTGATCCAGTCATAAGCTCATCAAACGTTGTTTTTTTATTTTGTACTTTGCATTGATTCATAAACCAATCAACCACATTAGATTCGGTCGCAAGTGCTGTTGGCTCTTCAAGTCTCGATGGTTCTGCATAAAACCACTTCACTGCCTCATTGGTATCATCGAAATTAAGAGCAAATTCATTCACCATAGTCTTGATTTGGTCAGGTGTTGCTCTTAAATTATTTTTATCAACAATCTCCGCTAATATTAATCTAAGCTTACATGTTTTTTTAGCTTGCTCTTCAAACATTGACGGCTCTAATTTAAATTGTTTTAAATCAGCTCCACGTTGCTTTAAATTTGCGTAAGTTGACTGAGCCATACGATTAATTTCAACATTTATAAGCGCTTTAGGCAAATCTGCCTGACAGCTATCTAACAAATGAGTAAAGACTTGTTCTTTTAATTTTATTTTTATTCTTTTATCTAACTCTTCCTCTAAGCTTTGTTTGATTTCCTCTCGCATTTTATTCACGTCACCGTCTGCTACTCCGAGGGATTGTGCAAATTGAGCATTCACTTCTGGCAGTTTAGGTTTTGCAATTACAATAAATTTCACGTTGTATTGAACTTTTTTTCCTGCTAATTCTTTAGGGTTATGTGTTTCTGGATAGTTCACTTCGAATGTTTTAGACTCCCCTTCTTTACCACCAATTAGATGATCATCAAAAATAGCAAAGCGAGAATTATCGCCTAAGATAATTTGAATAGGTTTGTCACCTGTAGTTTCAACCTGTTTATCGTTGATAAAAGATGTAAGGGTTAGAGTGAGTCGATCGCCCTTAGCGGCGGCCTCTTTCGTTTCAATAAATTGCGCTCGCTGTTTGAGTAAAACATCAATTGTTTTATTAACATCTTGGTCAGTAATTTGAGCCTCAGGCTTTTCAATAGAAGCAGCTTTAAAATCAGCCAAAGTAACTTCTGGGAAAACTTCAAATGTCGCAGTATATTCAAAATCATCGTGAACTTGATTCAGCGGTTTATGTTGAATATTCGGCATGCCAGCAACACGTAACTTATTTTCCTGAATAGCTTGGCCAAAAGAAGTTTCAATCGCCTCAGCAAAAACCTCCTCTTTGATTTGGGGACCATATTGTTGTTCAATCATTTTTAGCGGTGCTTTGCCAGGTCTAAAACCAGGGATTTTTGCTGTTCGCGTTAAACGTTGAAAACGACTAGACATCTCTTTTTGAAGAGGTTCAACAGGCACTTTAACCGTAATACGTCTTTCCAAGTTACTTAATGTTTCCACTGCTGTAGCCATACTTAAAATTCCCTAAAATTTATATCGATGGTGCGAAAGGAGAGACTCGAACTCTCACGCCTTGCGGCGCTGGAACCTAAATCCAGTGCGTCTACCAATTCCGCCACTCTCGCAATGATTAAAAAAGTTATATATAACAAAAATTTAGCCCTATTTTATAACAAGTTAGTCTTTATCGAAAAGGAATAATTCAATGAATCAATGAAATACATTGATATTTTGATTTAAGATGTCGTAACTTCTTTCAAATTATTTAAATCCGACTTTTACGACATAAATTGAAAATCAAAGCATCTAAATTACAGTTTTTTAATTCGTTGCTTTTGGCAGGTTTTATAGCCCTATTTCTCAGCAGTTGTAGCTTTAAAACCTACGAAACTAAGCCTCTAAACAATGAAAAAATGATAGATCAAATTATCGAGAAAGATCCAGAATCTCCCTCATTTAAGTCTTTTTTAAATAATCAAGGTATAAATAATGATCACTTACCTATCAAAGAATGGGGTTTAAAAGAACTTATCCTATGTGCGCTCTTTTTTAACCCCAAAATCGAGATTGCCAAAAAAGAATGGGATATAGCAAAAATTCAAGAAGTAGTTGCCCCAATTAAAGCAGCATCTTCCTTGGGAATTGAAACTGGAAGACAAACTACAGGCACATTCGAAGAATCAAAAAATGCTATTGGTTTGAATATAACTACCTTATTTGAAACAGCAGATAAAGCAAAGATTCGACAAGAAAAAGCTATCAATCAGTCATTAGTCAAGAGACTTGAGCTACGAAAGCTTGCATGGGATATTAAATCAGAGCTTACTTTTAATTTTATTCGCTATCAGCAACATCTCCTTAATCTCCAAATTTTAAGGAATGAAATTAAATTGCAAAGTGAAATTTTAAATATGGTAAGAAAAAGAAAATCACAAGGATTAACTTCCTCGGTAGATAGTAATTTTAATCAAATTGAACTTAATAAAAATATTCAAAAATTGAATGAGGAGCAGTATCAATTCAATGAAACAAAATTGAAATTAGCGTCAATCATTGGTCTTTCTTCAGAAAAAATAAATACAATGAGAATAGCGACAATAAATCTTGACGAACAAATTCAAAGCTTTAATACAATACTTGATGACGAAAATAAGCAACAAGATATTATTAGCCTTGGTTTATTTAATCGTATTGACTTACGAATTGCTCTCGCAAAATATGCAGTTTCTGAATCACAATTAAAGTTAAATATCGCAAATCAATATCCTGATATTAGGTTTTCACCAGGGTATATGTTTGATTATGGATTAGGTCGTTGGCTGCTTGGCATCACGTCCATAATCCCAACGATTGAAAAAAATAAATATTTAGTTGAGGAAGCTAAAAATCTAAGAGATATTGAAGGGTTACAAATAGAAAAAATGCAGACTTCTATTGTGAATGAAATATCAAAATTACGTGATAATTATACAATTGCTAAAGATATGGTTAGAAAAGATGTTGAAGATTTCTCCTCTGCGGCTGAATATGAAAAATCAATTGAAAGTAAGTTTAGTCAAGGTGAAATAGACCGTTTAGAATTAACACAACAAAAATTAATAACCATGCAATATAAACGAAGATTTTATACAAATAAAATTGCTTTATTAAAAATAGGGTTTGATTTTGAATCCCTTTTACAAGTCCCACTTGATAATGCTAAAAAAATATGAAGAATAAATTAAGTGCGCTTCTTATCGTTCAGGTATTACTTATCCTCATTCTATTATGGTTATTAATTTACTTTGGGCGCGATGAATTTAATGAAACTAACATAACTAATAATACTTCGAAAATCTCTCAACCTTTATTAGTGTCAAACAATGAAATTAATTTTATAACTCTCAGTGCCGAAATACAAAAAAATAGTGGAATCAAAACCCAAGCAGTTCAAAGCTCTAATTATAAAAAAAATCTCACTAATTATGCAACAGTTCTAAATATTGATATTTTGATTGAACAAAAAAATAGGTTCAATGAAATAAAAAATCAAATAAATATCCTAACAAATGAATTAGATAAGGATAAAAAGAATTACGAAAGATTTAAATTACTGAATGATGATAATAAAAATGTATCAGATAAGGCTTTACAAGAAGTGAGAGTCACTTATGAAAATACAAAAATAAAACTTCTTGCTACCCAAGAACTTGTCAGTGGTATAAAACAAAATATCAGAGCTCAATGGGGTGAAACAATCTTATCTATGATTGATAAGGGTATAAAGAAGGAATTATTTGAATTTCTTCTTGAAGATAAAGCAAGAATTGTAAAAGTCACTTTAGCTGAAAATACAAGTAATGAACCCCCTAAAAATATTAGTCTTGCTTTAATTGACAGTCTTGATGAAAAATTTTTAGCCAATTATCTTGCAGAAGCACCTACTCTTGATAAGTCATTAAAAGGGAAAACATTCTTCTATATTGTTTTTAGTAACAAATTAAGAATTGATTCCAAAGTCATTGCAAATTTAGTTATGGATAATCTACCTTCTAACTCAGATAGATATTTAGCCATTCCAAAAGAAGCTGTTATCTGGAATGCTGGTCAAGCTTGGGTTTATATAAAAACTGATGAAAATAAATTTGTTCGAAAAGTTATTGAAACTGATAATGAAAGTCCAAATGGTTGGGTTATTAAAGAGGAAGAAATCAAAGAAAATGACTTGATTGTAATTAATGGTGCTCAGCTTTTACTCTCGGAAGAATTTAAGTATCAGATCAAAAATGAAAATGATGATTAAATCATTATGATGTCATCAATTGTCAAATTTTCAATAAGATATACTGGGGTCATTATTGGACTTGCAGTGATTGCAATCATATTCGGACTCTATCAGATCACAAGAAGCCCCCTAAATGTTTTTCCTGAGTTCTCACCAAACCAAGTCATTATTCAAACCGAATCTCCTGGTCTTTCATCTGATCTCGTTGAGTCACTCGTCACTCTTCCTATTGAAAAAAATTTAGGGGGAACAATTGGAATTGAGACAATAAGATCTCAATCCATACCCGGTTTATCTGTCATTACCATCATTTTTAATGAGCACACAGATATTTTTAGAAATAGACAAGTCATTTCAGAAAGACTTGCCTCTATCACAAGTATAATGCCGCCAGGTATTATTCCAAAGATTACACCTTTAACTTCTGCAGCATCTTCAGTTTTAGGTATTGGCATTACATCCAAAACAAAATCTTTAGCAGAAATAAGAACAGTAGTTGATCGACTTATTATTCCGCATCTTTTATCAATTCCTGGTGTCGCCGATGTAAACGTCTTTGGTGGAAAAATTAAACAGTATCAAATTGAAATTCAACCCGAAAAATTAATTCAATCCAATATTTCAATTGAACAAATTATTGCTGCCGCCAGTAAATCGTCTGGTGTCAGAGGTGCTGGTTTTATTGAGAATAACAATCAAAGAATTATTATTAATACTGAAGGCCAATCAAAATCATTAGCAGATATTGGTAAGACATCGCTCATTAATAATAAAAATCAAATTATCTACCTTAAAGATTTAGCTGAAATTACAGAGGGATCACTCCCCACTATAAGCGCTGCATCAATAAATGGTGTCGAAGGAGTTTATTTATCAGTTCAAGGTCAATTAGGTTCAAATACATACAAACTGACACAACTTATTGAATCAGCGTTAAAAGACTTAAATCCAACACTTCTTCAACAAGAAATCAAGATTAACCCTGAACTATTTAGGCCTGCAAATTTTATTGATGTCTCAATTAAAGGTGTTCGATTTGATATATTAATTGGTTCATTACTTGTCATTGTAGTGTTATTTTTATTTCTTTTTAATTTTAGAACAGCCTTTATTTCGGCAACAGCTATTCCCCTTTCTTTACTCACAGCAATCATAGTATTAAGCTATTTTAATCTGGGATTAAATATTATGGTTTTAAGTGGTCTTGCAATTGCTTTGGGAGAAGTTGTTGACGATGCCATAATCGATTCTGAAAATATTTTTAGGCGACTAAAAGAAAATAATAAATTAAAAAACCCTCAGTCTATTACCAAAGTTGTTTATGACGCATCTATGGAAGTAAGAAGTTCTGTTGTATATGCCACAATGATCGTAGTTACCGTTTTTCTTCCCTTACTTACATTAAATGGTGTCGCAGGAAAACTTTTTGGGCCTTTGGGCATAGCTTATATTTTTTCAATCTTAGCTTCTCTGATAGTAGCATTAACAGTAACACCAGCATTATCGTATCTACTTCTTGGTAAATTAAATTTCAAATCCTCCGAATCTCCAATAATGACCTTCATAAAAAATAAATACATTGCACTTCTGTATTTAATTGAAAAAAGGTCGACTGCCATTACATTATTCACCTTTACTTTTATCTTAATTGGATTTTCACTTATTCCATTATTTAAAACACAATTTATTCCGCCCCTTCATGAGGGACATTTTATTATGCATATGACATCTCTTCCTGGAACTTCAGAAAGAGAAATGCTACGTGTAGGTGATGAAATTAGTTTAAAAATTCGAAATATTCCAGGAGTCAAGTCTGTTGCTCAATGGGTAGGTAGGTCACCCATGGGTGCTGATACTTTTGGAACCCACTATAGTGAATTTGAAATAGAGCTGAAGGCATCAGATGGTCCAACCCAAGATCGAATTTTAAAAAAAATTGAAAATTTAACTCAAAATAATAATTATGTAGGCCTAAATTTTGCGATCAACACTTTTTTAACTGAACGTATCGAAGAGACAATCTCAGGATATTACTCCTCTGTGGTAATTAATATTTTTGGGACCAATCTTGATAGTATCGATCAAGATACTCAAAAAATATCTTCAGCCCTCGCATCTGTTAAAGGTGTTAAAAATATTAATATTGTCTCGCCTGCAGGCACTCCACAAATTACTATACATTTATTATCTGAGAAACTAAGTCAGTGGGGTATTCAAAAAACTGATTTATTGAATGTTATTCGAACTGCTTTTGAAGGTCTTCCAGTAGCCTTAGTTTACGAGGGAAATTTTAAAGTCAATATTTCTGTCATTTTAAATAAAAATTTTCGTGATGATATTACAGACATTCAAAAGCTCCCAATTATGGGGGCTGATGGAAGAATAGTTCAACTGGGTCAAGTGGCTTATATCGCGCAAGAAAATGGGAGATCTAAAATTCTTCATCAAGGAGGTAAACGCATTCAGACTATTACTGCTGATATTGATGAGCGAGATATTAATGATTTTAATAGTGATCTAAAAAATAAACTCAGTGCACTTAAATTAAACCAAGGAAATTATTTTGAAATTACAGGGGCAGCCGAGGCTAATGCAAAATCACAAGAAGAGCTGATTGTTCATTCAATTATTGCTGGTGCAGGAATTTTGTTAATGCTATATGTAGCTTTTGGCAACTTAAGAAATCTATTACTTACACTTTTTAATCTACCTTTTGCACTTATTGGAGGTGTTTTTGCAGTTACTTTTAATGCAGGGTGGATTTCTATTGGTTCACTTGTAGGATTTGTAACACTTTTCGGAATTACCTTAAGAAATTCTATTATGCTGATATCGCACTACCAACATCTTATTGAAATTGAAGGTTACCATTGGAATCTAGAGACTTGTATTAAAGGGGCCTCGGAAAGATTGCCCTCAATTTTAATGACAGCCATAGTCACCGCTTTGGGCTTGCTTCCTTTGGCATTAGGAAGCGGTCAGCCCGGAAAGGAAATTGAAGGGCCTATGGCTACGATCATTGTTGGAGGACTTGTAACATCGACCATATTAAACTTATTAATATTACCCAGTATCATGTTACATTTTGGGAAATTTGTAAAAAGAGATTAATTTAATCTTTTTTAAAGAAGTTAATCCATTTCCGAATGTTAGACGCTTTAAATGCAATCTCATCAAATTCATTTGTGGCCTTGGACTGAGCAACGATACCTCCGCCTGAATAAAAATGAAGCGTGTTATCTTTTCTGATTATGGTCCTAATTGCAATGTTAGTATCCATATTATGATTGAAACCAATATATCCAATTGAACCACAGTAGACATCTCGTCTATGTGGCTCTAGATCACTGATAATCTCCATAGATCTAATTTTAGGCGTACCAGTAATTGATCCGCCAGGAAAAGAGTCTTTAAGTAATTTTGTTAATGTCGAATTAGGTTTTAATATTCCTTCAATAATACTCTCTAGATGATGAACATTACTATAGGACTTAAGCTCACAAAGTGCTTTTACCTTAATACTTCCTGGAATACAATTTTTACTCAAATCGTTGCGAAGCAAATCGACAATCATTAGATTTTCTGCTCGATCTTTTTCGCTCGCAAGTAATTTTTTAGCATTTTCCTTATCTTTTTGAGGATTGCTATCTCTTGGCTCAGTTCCTTTAATTGGTCTCGTTTCTACACGATTATTATGAGACTGAATAAATCTCTCTGGTGATCCACATAAAATATCAAAATCATCAAAATGAATATAAGCCATAAAAGGAGCGCGATTAATCTCTCTTAATTTCTTATATCCAACCCAGCTGTCTCCTTCACAAGAGACAGTATATTTATTAGATATATTTATTTGATAGACATCGCCTTCTTTAATATAAGATAAAATTTTATTAATAATAAAATCATATGCTTCAAAATTTAATAGCGATTTAATTGTTGAATTAATTTTAAAAGGTTGATTATTTGGTTTTACGCTTTTTATTTTTATACTAAGTTTAATTAAATAATCTTTTGTATCTTTATTTACAAGGTGGGATGCAAGATACGCTTTTTTGTCTTGATGGTCTACAATCAAAGCCCAGTCATAAATGCCGACCATCATCAAAGGTATACCTATATGGTCTTTGTTATTTTGAATGGTTGACTGACCTAATTCATACGAAAAATATCCTAAAGCTCCGCCTGTGAATGGCAAGGATGTTTCTTGAATATCAAAACCTGAAAGAATTTCTTCTAAAATATCAAAAGGGTTACCTTTTGTAATTTTTTTAAGATTATTTTCCTCAATGCTAACGATAAAGTCATCTGCAATTATTTTAATAAATGGTTGGCTTACTATGATGTCGTATCTAGATTTCTCAGAAATATTTTCATCTAAGCTATTTTGGATTCCACTATCTAAATAAAAAGACCATGGATCATTAGCAATAGTCTCAAAATAAATAGAGCTATCTGGCACGTATGGCAAGGGAATGAGGTATGTATTATTCAAGGGCTGTAGATACCTAAGCTTATAAATGCAAATTATATGCTGATTAAATAATTAAGGGCGCTTAAAGCGCCCTTAATTATTAACTAAAGCTATGAATGACTATTTATTTAACAGCATTTTCGAGCTCTAATTTTTTGACCTTACTCAAGATTTGCGTGAATAGCTCGCATACCCTCTTCTGTTAATCCTTTAGCATGAATCAATTCCGAAATCACTGCTTCTAAATAGATTAAAGTAGATAATTCGAATGTGGTACCCATAGGCATCCCTTTAGTGAGGCCGAAAGAATCATCATTACCAATTTGAATAGTTAAATCAGCCATGTCAGACATAGGTGATTTATTTTTCATGGAGATTACAACAATTTTTGCGCCTTTTGATTTGGCTGTTTCGAGAAGTGGTAGAAGTGTTTTTGTGCCGCCCGAACCTGAAATCACTAAAAATAAATCTCCAGATTTAATAGCTGGCGTCACAATTTCACCCACCATATTCACCTGATAGCCGCTATGCACGAGACGCATTGCAAAAAAACGTGAAACAAGTCCTGATCGTCCAGCACCACCAACGAAAATACGGCCTGCCTCATCAACAAGCTTAAGAAGTTTAGGTGCATTGCTTTGTTCGGTCACTGATAAAACGCTTGAGATTTTATCTAATAATAATTTTTGATGCATATTGAATCCTTTTATTTAAAAATAAAAAACTATAAAAAAAATCCCGACTCATTACTAAGTCGGGATTTAATTCAGTTCATTAATAATTGTTTCTTAACAATTATCCATGCGCAATTTTTGTAATTTCTGCAGCAGCAGCAGCTGGGTCAGCAGCGCCGTAGATTGCAGCACCAGCAACAATGATTGCAGCGCCAGCATCTTTAACTTGCTGTGTAGTAGCAGCTTTAACACCGCCAGCTACTGAAATCTTAGCACCTGTTTTAAGTGCAGCAATTGCAGCTAAGTCAGCAAATGGTGTGTGACCAGCAGCTTGTGCATCAAGACCAGTATGAACACCAATGATGTGCGCGCCAGCAGCAACAGCTTCTTTAGCTAAAGCTTCTTTGTTTGGAACGTTAATCATGTCAACTTGAACTTCTTTACCGTATTTCTTAGCAGCAGCAATCACACCTTTGATTGTAGCAATACCAGAAGCACCAAGAACTGTACAAATGTCAGCACCAGCCTTGTAGAAAGGCTCAGCTTCGTATTCACCAGCGTCCATAGTTTTTAAGTCAACAAGGATTTGGTTCTTTGGGAATTTAGCGCGAAGTGTTTCAAGAAGCTTGATACCGTTATGCTTAATGCATGGTGTACCAATTTCAAGAATATCCACGTGTGGAGCAACTTTAGTTGCTAATGCAACTGTTGCGTCAAAATCTAATGAATCTAATGCCATTTGTGTTAAAGCCATGGTTTTTTCTCCGTATTTATTACAAGTTTTCTAAAATAGTTCGTTGCTAAAAGGAAGTTTGAACTTCATGAAGCAGGAAGTCGATCATATAGGGCTAATCGTCTTGTGTCAATGATTAGCCCTAGTGATTTTGAAGAGATTTCTTGTCATTTTTATGACAAGAAATGATTTATAGCTTCTCGTTGAGAGCTGTTTCGAGTTTGTTTTGATCCACTACGAAACCACGAATACCTTCTGAAAGTTTTTCAGTTGCCATCGCATCTTCATTCAATGAGAAACGGAATTCGTCTTCAGTCATTTTAGCTGGCGCAGCTTTTGTAGCTCC
>DATCVG010000079.1:0-1733 GCA_036567085.1 Candidatus Methylopumilus sp. | reverse complement strand
AGCACTTGCTCAAAAAAGCGGATGTTTAGCATGTCATGGCGTTGAAAAAAAAGTGGTTGGACCATCTTATAAGGATGTTGCAGCTAAGTATAAAGGAGACAAAGGCGCTGAAGCGAAATTAGTAGCTAAAGTAAAAGCGGGCGGTAGCGGCGTTTGGGGCCCAGTTCCAATGCCACCTCACCCACAAGTTAAAGAAGAAGATATTAAAACGATCGTTCAATGGGTTCTTTCTCTTTAATGAAGTAAAAAAATAAAAAACCGGCCTAGGCCGGTTTTTTATTTAGATGGCTATGTTTAATTGAGTAAACAAAATAGAAAACAATACCAACCAACACCCAAATTAAAAATCTTCTCCAAGTTTCAAGCGGTAAGAAAAACATTAAAGCACCGCATGAAAAAATTCCTAGAACAGGAATAAGTGGGTGCCATTTATTTTTAAAAGTCGCTTTATTATTTTTATGAAGTTTTCTTATAAAAATTACTCCCAATGAAACAATCACAAAAGCAGCTAACGTTCCAATATTTACAATTTCAGCTAGAGCGCCAAGTGGTATAAAGCCCGCAATTAATGAAATAATGAGGCCACAAAAAACAATAACTCTTATAGGCGTATTAGTAGTTTTATTGACTTCACTTAAAGTATGAGGCAATAACCCATCCCTACTCATTGCAAAAATAATTCTTGTTAGGGCGTAATAAAGCACAAGCATTACAGTTGTAAGTCCTGTAATAACTCCAGTAGCTACAACTGCAGAAGCTCCTTGAAAACCTATTTTTTGAAGCGCATAAGCTACAGGAGAAGACACATTAAGTTCTTGGTATGGAACAACGCCAGTAAGTAATAAGGATACGATGATGTATATCATTGTGCAAAAAGCAAGTGAACCAATAATACCTCTAGGCAGATCTCTTTGAGGATTGATCGCCTCTTCAGCAGCAGTAGATACTGCATCGAAACCAACATACGCAAAAAATACTAATGAAGCACCTGCCAGAATGCCAACAGTTTTCCCATTAGGTAATGTTGAAAACCATCCATAAGGCATAAATGGATGCCAATTGGATGGGTTCACATTAAAAATAGCGACCGAAATAAATAGTGTGATGGTTAAAAGTTTAATAAAAACCATTGCTGCATTAAATTTGGCGCTTTGCTTTGCCCCTATGATTAGCAAAGACATGATTATTAATATAATGACCATTGCTGGAAGATTAACCATACCCCCTAATGAAGGGGCTTTTGATAATGATTCTGGAAGACCGATACCCATGGCTGTAAGTGCATTATTAAAATATCCAGACCATCCATTTGCCACTGCAGCAATAGACATTCCATATTCCATTAAAAGAATCCAACCAATAATCCATGCAAAAAATTCACCAAATGCAACATAACTATAGCCATATGCACTTCCACAACCTCCAATCGATGAAGATAATTCTGCATAGGCTAAAGCCGCAAAAGCACATGCAAAACCTGAAATTATGAAAGACAAAATAACTGCGGGACCAGCTTGATTTGCAGCAGCTATGCCGGTTAAGACAAATATACCTGTACCAATAATACAGCCAATACCAAGTAGTGTTAAATCTAGTGCACTTAAACATTTTTTTAGATGAGCTGGATGTTTATGATTTATATGTTTTTTTCTAAAAATTTTTGCAAATAGATTATTCATGACCTAACCAATCTTTATTTGTTAAAAAATATGTATATAACTTTTCTTCTTTGC
>DATCVG010000078.1:0-9864 GCA_036567085.1 Candidatus Methylopumilus sp. | reverse complement strand
CCACCAAAAAGACGGGTCAGCTCAATAGCTTCTAGGGTTAAATTCGACATAGATGTTTTTTTGAATTTTTAATGAAAAAATGAATCATAGATTATACATATTAAAAATATTGTTTTGTTTTATTAACCATGACATCAATGTTATCGGACTAATAATCAGTCAAATTAGTTTAAACTATTGTAAAAATCAAATCTCAGGAAACTTTATGCATCTGCTTCGAATATTCTTACTTTTTACTCTGCTATCCTGTGCCGCGCTTGCTAATGCTAAACCTGATCCATCCAGCTCTATTGACAATTATACCAATCCCGATCTTGTTTTTAAGCTCTTATTGGCTGAAATTGCGTCTCAGCGTGGGGAACTTAATCTTGCTAGCGAACTTTTTTTAGATTTAGCAAAGCAAACAGATAACGCACTTTTAGCTGAACGCGCTACGAGACTGACTAGCTATACAAGAAATGGTGTAATTGCTTTAGAAGCTTCTAAAATTTGGAATGAGCTTAATAAAGACTCTATTGATGCACAACAAGTGCTTAGTGAGATTCTTATAGCAAATAATAAACTCAATGAGGCCAAGCCAATTCTTCAAAAACTTTTACTTAAAGAGAAAACAAGAGCAGGAGGTTTTTTATATTTAAATAGTCTGTTCTCGAGAGTGTCGGATAAAAAAGCCGTATTGACTCTTGTTGCAGATTTAGCTAAGCCTTATCCAAAATTAGCTGAGGCACATTTTGCTGTAGCGCACGCTGCCTGGTTAAACAAAGATCAAAAAACATACGAAAAAGAACTGGCCTCTATAAATCAAATTAAGCCAGATTGGGAAATGCCTATTTTATTCAAAGGGCAGATCTTAGCCCAAGAAAATCCTGAGAGAGCCCTAGCTTTTTTCAGTGAGTTTTTGAACAAATATCCAAAATCAAGCGATGTAAGACTGGAATATGCAAAGCTTCTTACTAATGGTCGAAAGTTTAATGAAGCTAAAACTGAATTTATCAAGCTTGTAAATACTGCTAATAGTTCAGCAGAAATTACAGTCGCTGTGGGTCTATTGTCAATAGAGCTTGAAGATTACGATCTTGCGGAAAAATATTTCCTGCAAAGCCTAAAAAGAAATCCCAAAGACAAAGATCAAATATTTGTCTATCTTGCGAAGATAGCAGACAAAAAAAATCAAAGCGAAGCAGCAATCACTTGGCTCAATAAAATTAACAATGGGCCTCGCTTTATTGAATCAAAACTGATCGCGGCTGAAATCATTGCAAAAAAAGAATCTGTTGACAAAGCCTTACGTTTTTTAGATGAACTCAAAGCAAATTCGCCTGATGAAAAATTAACTCTCATTCAATCAAAGGCATCATTTCTCACGAGGGCTAATCGCCACCAAGAGGCATTTCAAATTATGCAAAATGAGGCATCGAACTTCCCTGATTCACCTGAATTTAAATTTGATTATGCACTTCTTGCCGACAAATTAAATAAATACGACTTAATGGAAAAGCTTTTAAGAGAGGCTATTAAAATCAAACCTGATTATGCTGTTGCATACAATGCCCTTGGATATTCATATGCGGATCGTAATATTAATTTAGAAGATGCTAAAAAATATATTGAAGTTGCTTTATCAATTTCGCCCAATAATCATTATATTTTAGATAGTATGGGCTGGCTCTATTATAGATTGGGCAAACTAGATTCAGCACTTTCATTTATTCAAAAGGCATACGATGTGCAACCTGATCCTGAAATCGCCGCACACTTGGGTGAGATTTTATGGGCCCAAGGAAGAAAAAAGGAAGCAAATGATATCTGGGATCTTTCACTTCAATCATTTCCTGATAATGAAATTTTAAAAGAAACCTTCAAAAGACTTCATTAATTTTCAAGAGTTGGCCATCAATTGAATTTTAAATATGTTCTAACTTTTTTAGCAATTTTTTTTCTTTCTGCATGCGCAACTTTAAACGATCCATTTGAGATGTTTAAATCTCATGCGGCTTCAATTGAGACGCCCCAAGCAAAGAATGAAAATCTGTTTATTGAAGAATTTTCCATAAAAGCTAAGTTCTCCTATTCTTTAGACTCAAAGGGAGGTTCGGGTCGACTTATTTGGCGCTATGAAAATAATCAAGATGAAATTGATATCTTTACACCTTTCAATAATCAGGTAGCAAAAATCATTTACTCAGCTAATGAAAAAAAGATCATTGATAGCAATGGAAAAGTTTTATCTGGAGATGATTTTGATCATTATATACAAGCCTTATTCGGAAAAAATATCTCACCAGACCTGTTTAGACATCTTATTACAAATCATATTGAGCAGATTAAAGATTTGCACAAAGAAGACAATGAATTGAATCGAGCTACGCATTTTTATAACGATGAATGGAAGATTGTAATTAATGCATTTAAGACACAAGACAAACTGACTATTCCATCGAAAATATCAATATCCCAAGGCACATTCAATTTTAATTTTATTGTAGAAGAGATTATTAACATTGCAGGCAAATGAACTAAAAGGTATGGGTTTTAGGGAGTTTTTAGCGCCTGCTAAATTAAATCTATTCCTTCATGTCGTTAACAAGCGAACTGACGGCTATCACAATATTCAATCAGTTTTCCAGCTTATCAGCCTTTATGATCATATTTTTATTAAAACAAATACATCTGGGAATATTCGTCGCATTTCAGATCACCATGCGATTCAGGAATGTGATGATTTAACAATCAAAGCAGCTCAAATATTAAAGCCTTTTTGTGAGAATCAGTCGGGAGCAGATATTTTTATTGAAAAAAATATTCCGATCGGGGGTGGCCTTGGTGGCGGAAGTTCAGATGCTGCTTCGACGCTTATTGCTTTAAACGCACTATGGCAATGCCATCTGAGTCAAAAAGAGCTCCAAGAATTAGCCCTTAAATTAGGGGCTGATGTTCCTTTCTTTGTTTTTGGCCAAAATGCTTGGGCTGAAGGTTTAGGCGAAAAACTCACGCCCTTCTCTATCGCAATGCGAGATTACCTCGTTATAGCACCGAATGAGACGGTTTCTACAAGAGAGGTTTTTGAGTCACTTGAATTGACAAAAGACCGGATTCCATTGAAAATAGCAGGCTTTTCCGATGAATTGGATCTTAAAAATTTGGCCAATGACTTAGAAAAAGGGGTCTTAAAAAAATTTAAAGGCATTTCCGTTGCTTTTGATTGGTTAAACCAATTTGGCCACGCAAAGATGACAGGTTCAGGATCATGTATTTTCATACCTTTAAGTTCGATAGATAAAGGCATGGAAATTTTAGAAAAAAGGCCTCAAGATACACTGGGCTTCATAGTTAAAGGATTAGATAACCACCCGCATTTGAATTTAATGCTGGGAACGTAATAACCATAGGGGAGTCGCCAAGCTGGTTAAGGCACTGGATTTTGATTCCAGCATGCGAAGGTTCGAATCCTTCCTCCCCTGCCATTTTTAAATAGACCGCTCATAACTAGGACCGAGATTTTGGACAATAATAGCGTTATGATATTTACTGGGAATGCCAACCCTCTTCTTGCTGAGCAAGTGGCTGGGAACTTAGACATTCACCTTGGGCGTGCCGATGTAGGCCGTTTTAGCGATGGCGAAGTTATGGTCGAACTTCTTGAAAATGTTCGCGGTAGAGACGTTTTTGTTCTTCAATCTACAAGCCATCCTACTAACGATAACTTAATGGAAGTTATGGTGATTGTAGATGCCCTTAGGAGATCATCCGCATCAAGAATTACAGCGGCAATTCCTTACCTTGGCTACTCAAGACAGGATAGAAGACCAAGATCTGCGCGCGTTGCAATTACTGCGAAAGTTGTAGCAAACATGCTTACAAGTGTTGGTGTAAATAGACTCCTTACTATGGATCTACATTCCGACCAAATTCAGGGATTTTTTGATATTCCTGTAGACAATATATATGCAACGCCTGTACTTCTCAAAGATTTGCTTGAACAAAACCATAAAAATCTTGTGGTGGTGTCACCCGATGTAGGCGGTGTTGTAAGAGCAAGAGCGTGCGCTAAACAATTAGGCTCCGATCTTGCAATTATTGACAAACGTAGACCCAAGCCTAACGAATCTAAAGTGATGAATATTATTGGGGAAGTGGAAAATAGAACCTGCGTCATTATTGATGACATGGTTGATACTGCAAATACACTTTGTGAAGCTGCAGCTGCTCTAAAAAAGAATGGTGCTATTAAAGTAGTGGCTTATGCAACACACCCTATTCTTTCGGGGGAAGCAACAAAAATTATTACCGAATCTGAACTAGATGAATTAGTTGTAACAAATACCATTCCACTAAGTAAGGTGGCAATGGCATGTAAAAAAATTAGACAGCTCAGTGTTGCTGAGCTTTTGGCAGAAACGATTCGTCGAATAAGCCAAGGCGACTCCGTAAGTTCTCTTTTTATGGAGTAATGAATTTGGTCATGTTGACCAACAAACTGCTGCAGTCTGGTCGCGGAATGCAGATTTAAATTAAGGAGTAGTAAATGAAAATTGAAATTAGTGCAACAAAACGTGATGTGAAAGGTACGGGTGCGAGCCGCCGTCTTCGCCACGCTGGAAGTGTTCCTGGAATTTTATATGGAGGCGGCAAAGAGCCCATCTCTCTTGACCTTGAACAAAAATCTTTATTTTTACAATTTAGACATGAAGCATTTCATGCGTCGATCTTAACGCTTAATTTAGAAGGCAATAAAGAAGCTGTCTTATTAAGAGACTATCAAATGCATCCTGTGAGAAATACAATTCAGCATATTGACTTTCAGCGTGTTAATGAAAATGAAAAAATCCACGTTAAAGTGCCTTTCCATTTTATTAATGCTGAAGTTTCTCCAGGCGTTAAACTCAATGGCGGTATTGTTTCGCACATTATGACTGAAGCAAATATTTCTTGCTTACCAAAAAATCTTCCTGAGTTTATTGAAGTTGATTTGGCAACAATTGATATTGGTCAATCAATTCATTTATCAGAAATTAAGATGCCTGAAGGTGTCGAATTCGTTCAGCTTGCTCATGGTAATGATGCAGCAGTGGCTTCTGTTGCTAAACCAAGAGCCGCAGTTGAAGAGGTTGAAGCTAAGCCAGCAGAAGGTGCTGCTGATACAGCTGCCCCAGCAGCTGAAGGCGCTAAAGCGGCTGATGCGGCTCCGGCTGAAGATGCTAAATCAGACAAAGCTAAATAATCTAGCTTTGATATGAATAAGGCGCACTTTTTTTAAATTAAGTGCGCCTTATTTTTTCATATGAGTCAAATTAAATTATTTGTAGGCCTCGGGAATCCTGGCGAAAAGTATACTGACACCAGACACAATGCAGGTTTTTGGTGGATCGATCTTGTCGCTCAGCAACAAAATATCAAATTACAAAATAACGATAAATTTTTCTCAAGTTTTGGAAAATCTTCTAATACAGAAGAATTTTATTTTGCAAAGCCCAATACATTTATGAATGATAGTGGAAAAGCACTTGCAGCAATTACAAAGTTTTACAAAATAAAGCCAAATGAAATTCTTGTGATTCATGACGATCTTGATATAGATATTGGACAAGCTAAACTAAAATTTGGTGGCAGTCACGGAGGACATAATGGTCTCAAAAGTATATTTACTTCTATTAACTCACAAGATTTTTGGCGCTTAAAGATTGGTATTGGGCACCCGGGTGAAAAACATTTAGTTATAGATTATGTGTTAAAAAATCCTTCATCCAAAGAGAGAGCTCTCATTGATGAATCTATAGAAATAAGCAGTCAGCTTTTTAAAGAAATTGCATCAGGTCAATTTGAAAAAGCTATGCTCAATCTTCATACCAATAAATAAAGAAAAATAAATTATGAAATGTGGAATTGTTGGATTACCTAATGTTGGAAAATCAACGCTATTCAATGCGATTACTAAGGCAAGTATTGCTGCAGAAAATTATCCTTTCTGCACTATTGAACCCAATATTGGGATTGTAGAAGTGCCGGATTCTAGAATTGAAAAACTCAGAGCTATTGTTAATCCAGAAAAAACACAGCCAGCTATAGTAGAATTTGTTGACATCGCAGGTCTTGTTGCCGGAGCGTCAAAAGGTGAAGGTCTTGGTAATAAATTTTTAGCGAATATTAGAGAGACTGATGCTATAGTGCATGTAGTTCGCTGCTTTCAAGATGACAACATTGTTCACGTTTCTGGCAAGGTAGATCCTCTTTCTGATATTGAGGTCATCAATACAGAGCTTATTTTAGCTGATATGGAAACGGTAGATAAAACGCTTCAGCGAGAAAATAAAAAAGCAAAATCTGGTGATAAAGAAGCCATTCAGCTTGTTTCAATTCTGACAAAAATTTCTGCTCATCTCGACCAAGGAAAATTGGTTAAAAATTTTAATCTTGACGATGACGAACTAAAACTTATCAAACCTTTATGTTTAATTACAGTTAAGCCTGTGATGTTTGTAGCTAATGTCAATGAAACAGGATTTACTAATAATCCTATTCTCGACTCACTGAAAGCTTTAGGTCAAAAAGAAAATCTTCCTGTTATTCCTATTTGCGCAAAAATTGAAGCAGAGATTGCTGATTTAGAAGACGAGGATAAGGCTATATTCTTAACTGAGCTAGGATTGGAAGAGCCGGGTCTTGATAGAGTAATCAGGTCGGCTTATGCTCTTTTGGGATTACAAACTTACTTCACAGCAGGTGTGAAAGAAGTAAGGGCCTGGACTATAAAAAAAGGGGCAACTGCGCCTGAAGCTGCTGGTGTTATTCATACAGACTTTGAAAAAGGCTTTATCCGAGCTGAGGTTATTTCTTACGATGATTTCATTGTTTACAATGGCGAACAAAAATCTAAAGAAGCTGGGAAAATGCGTTTAGAAGGCAAGGAATACATCGTTAAAGATGGTGATGTTATGCATTTTAGATTTAACGTCTAATAACAGCCTTTGACTTTAGGTGTTTAAAAAAATATAATTCAACGCTTTATTTTGTTTCATAAAAGGTGATGTAGCTCAGCTGGTTAGAGCGCAGGATTCATAATCCTGAGGTCGAGAGTTCAAGTCTCTCCATCACCACCATCTTTTAAAGATTAAAATTCGTTTTATATGGCGCTCTTTCATTAAGTTCGTTTGTATACTTATCAATTCCATTCTTTTCTCTTCTTAAAAAATCTTTGATTGCATGCTCAAATTTTTCATCAAAAATTCGATGAAATGAAAATGTATTAAATGGCTCAAAACCTCTTGCGAGTTTATGCTCTCCTTGAGCCCCGCCCTCGAATGCAGCTATTTCATTTTCAATACAAAATTCCTGGCCTTGATAGTATGAAAGTTCGAAATGCAATCCAGGATAAAAAGATTTTGAACCCCAATATCTTCCATATAAATTTTTATCGTCATAAATAAAGAATGATCCTGCAACAGGTATATCTTCTCCGTATGCCAATATTAACAATATATTCTCAGGCATGCTTTCACTAATAAGACTAAAAAAACTTCGTGTGAGATAAGGGTGCGAGTGATGTTCTTGATAGGTATTGCAATAACAAGCATAGAAAAAATCTAAATCTGATTCAACAATTTCCAGGCCTTTTATTTTTTTAATTTTAAGTCCTAAGTCCTGAATTTTTTTCCGCTCTTGTTTTATTTTTTTTCGCTTATCGTGAGAAAGCTGAGATAGGAATTCTTCAAAATTTTTGTAATTTTTGTTAAACCATTTAAATTGTACGCCTTCTCTTAACATCCATTTTGAATCTAGGTATGCGTTTGGCTCGCTTTCATCACAAAATAAAATATGGCTTGATGACATTTTATTTTTATAGGCTAGCGCTTCTATCTGTGAAACTATATTTTTTTTAATTGACGCGTCTAACCCAAAAACTCTAGGTCCAGAAGCGGGAGTAAATGGTATGCATGACACGATCTTTGGATAATAGCTTTCCCCATATTTCTGATAGGCTTCCGCCCAAGACCAATCAAATACATATTCGCCATAAGAGTGCTCTTTTAAAAATATAGGTGAAGCGCCAACGAGCTTTTCTTCATGGGTAACGGTTACCGGAAAAGGGTGCCAACCTGTGCCCTCTCCTATGGAATTTGATCCTTCAAGCGATTGAAAAAATTCAAGCCTTAAAAAAGGATTTGATTTTGTAAGATCATTCCATTCTTTTTGATTAATATTTTTAAAGCTAGATTGAAATTCTATATGCGCCATAGCGATCTATTTTAACGAAGAATCACTAAGGGAAATTTATATCGGTGTTTTGGTATTTGATGAAGCTTGATTGTTTTTACGCTTGTTACTATCCAAATGATTTTTTTCAAATTCTTTTGCTAAGAAAGCCAATTCGTCTAGAGATATAACCTCATTCTCGTCTAAATCGAGGCGATTAAATTGGCGAGCTACTTGAGGTAAACATTTTGTTGTTTCCGGGAGATCAAGGGTATTATCATTATCTTCATCGCAAGCAATAAAACGGGATTCCAAACCTTTTAACATCTCCCTTTGTTTTTCTTCGATGAGGCTACTTTCTTTACCTGATGATTTTGCATATGCAGCAAGGGCTCGCCTAATTCTTGCTCGCTCTTCTGGTGATAAAGCGCTACTTTCTTTTAATTTATAAAGCTCAGTAGCAACTGATGAATTGTTTTCTGATTCTACTTTTGGGGCTTGATTATTTGCTCCGGCTAATACGTCCAATGAGAGGCCAAAAGCCGCAGCAAAACAAAATAAAAAAGATTTTAAAAAATTATGCAATTGATTGATTTTTATCTGGAAAGGAATGTTATATTCAAGCTTAAATGTAAATACTTTATTACAAAAATATGCATATTTGTTTCTATTTGTAACAATGGATCATAATTACTTATGATGTAAACTGATATATTAAGTTCATTTTGTACTAACTGATCTAGATTAAACTCATGGCAATCAATCCAGCATCCATTTTAATTGTTGATGACGATCCAAAAATAAGAGATCTCACAAGTCAATATCTTATAGATCAAGGCTTGAACGTCCATACAGCCAATGGCGGCAAGGAAATGGATTTATTTATTGCTAACCACCAAGTTAGCCTCATTATCCTTGACCTTATGATGCCGGAAGAAAGTGGGCTTGCTATATGTCAAAGATTAAGAGGTTCAGGAAATTTCACTCCTATTATTATTCTGACAGCAAAAGGAGATGAAATTGACCGTATTGTCGGCTTGGAAATGGGGGCAGATGATTATGTATCAAAACCATTTAACCCTAGAGAGCTTTTGGCACGTATTAATGCTGTATTAAGACGAAATGAATTAAAACAAACCCAAAACTCAACGTCTGAAAACATAGCGTTTGGTCCTTTTATATTTAGTTCAGACACGAGAAGCCTCACAAAAAACGGGGTTCCTATTAGTATTACATCTGGTGAATTTGAATTATTAAAAGTATTTATTGATCATCCCCGCCAGCCCTTGTCTCGCGATCAAATTATGCAATTGGCAAAAGGGCGAGAACTTGATGTTTTTGATAGAAGTATCGATGTTCAGATCTCAAGATTAAGAAAAATTCTAGAAGAAGATCATACAAGCCCCAAATTTCTTCAGACCATGTGGGGCTTCGGATATATTTTTGTTCCAGATGGTGATACTACACATTGAAATTTATTCCCAATACACTTCTTGCTAGGTTTCTTATTCTTATTGCAACAGTGCTCATTATTGCGCAGATTGTATCAATCCGCATATTTGATTATTTCGAAAGAGATCCTAGAGCCGAAGCAGTAGCTCAAGAAATTCAAACGGTGGTTAATTTTACAAGAGCTTCTCTCATATCATCAAGAGAAGATAAAAGACTTGAGCT
>DATCVG010000077.1:0-1573 GCA_036567085.1 Candidatus Methylopumilus sp. | reverse complement strand
GATTAAGATAACCGCGCGCACGATGTGTAATTTGTTTTTGAATATCCTGAGGCATCGCTGAATAATTTAATATAGCTTTTGGGTGAATGCCGATCATATTATTGATAACGAATTCTAAACGCGCTAAACCCACACCATCATTGGGAGTTTGGGCGAATGTAAATGCCATATCAGGGTTACCTACGTTCATCATGATTTTAACTGGTGGTGTTGGGAGGACAGTTTCTTTTTCCGTATTAACTTCGTATTCAAGGGCACCTTGGAATACAAGTCCAGTCTCACCCTCTGAACAACAGACGGTTACCATATCCCCATCTTGTAAAAGCTCAGTGGCATTCACACTACCCACAATCGCTGGAATACCAAGTTCACGAGCAATGATGGCAGCATGACATGTTCGACCTCCACGATTCGTTACAAGCGCTGATGCTCTTTTCATCACTGGTTCCCAGTTAGGGTCAGTCATGTCTGCAACCAAGACGTCACCAGGTTGAACCGCATGCATTTCAGAAGGGTCTTTAACAATACGAACTGGACCGACGCCAATTTTTTGTGTCACTGCTCGTCCTGCTACAATCGCTTTACCGCTTTCTTTTAATTTAAAAATTTCAACTGCATTTTTTGATTGAGATTTAACAGTCTCAGGCCTTGCTTGAAGAATGTAAATTTTTCCGTCTAAACCATTTTTGCCCCATTCAATATCCATAGGACATCCATAGTGCGATTCAATAGTTACAGCATATTGAGCAAGCTCTAAAATGTCTTCATCATTGAGGCTAAACGAATCGCTTTCTTTATGATCAACATCAATGGTGTGCGTGCTTTTTCCAGCTTGTGTAGCATCACTAAAGACCATTTTAATTTTTTTGGATCCAATCGATCGTCTTACGATCGCAGGCTTTCCTTCTTTTAAAAGCGGCTTAAAAACGTAGAATTCATCTGGGTTTACAGCGCCTTGAACCACCGTCTCACCTAGTCCATAAGAGGCAGTAATAAATACCACATCCTTAAATCCTGATTCGGTATCGATCGTGAACATTACGCCAGAGCATCCAATATCACTTCGTACCATTTGTTGAACGCCTGCTGAAATAGCAACATCAGCATGAACAAAACCTTTATGCACGCGATAAGAAATAGCACGGTCGTTATAAAGAGATGCAAACACTTCTTTGATTGCATGCTTAATATTCTCAACACCATGAATATTTAAAAAACTCTCTTGCTGACCTGCAAAAGAAGCGTCAGGTAGATCTTCTGCAGTAGCAGAAGATCTCACGGCAAAAGTAGTACCTTCAGCAGAGTTCTTTGTGAGTCGCGTGTAATTTTCTTCAATAGCTTTTTCTAAAGAAGAGGGGAATGGAGTATCAATAATCCATTGTCTAATTTTTTTACCGCTGACAGCGAGCGCATCCGTATCATCTGTATTTAATGTTTTTAGTTCATCAGCAATTTTATCGTCGAGTTTATTGTGAGCTAAAAATTCTCTAAATGCCAATGCTGTCGTTGCAAAGCCCGTAGGGACTCTGACACCTTTTGCATTAAGCTGTGAAATCATTTCACCTAATGACGC
>DATCVG010000076.1:0-4534 GCA_036567085.1 Candidatus Methylopumilus sp. | reverse complement strand
GTGCATGGACTGTATGAATACTTTTATGCGATTTATACAAAACGTTGTCTATCGCCAGATCTCTTAAATGAATTACTCGTTCGCACCGATGAGGAAATTCTTAATAATGTCACTAATTAATAAAAGAATTCATTAATATGCAGGCACCATTCAATAAAACGACGCCTTTGATTAGACTTTTTAAACTCATTGAGTTTGAGCGTAATGACTTGGTTATCTTGCCGATAATTATTTTTGGATATGGCTTACTTAATTTTATTATTCCTATCTCTGTTCAAGCATTGGTTAATATTGTCTCTATGGGGGCAGTACTGCAGCCCTTATTTATTATTAGCATTGTTCTATTTGTTTTGCTAGCGCTTTCTGGCTCACTCTATGTGTTCGAAATTTATGTGGTGGAGTTAATTCAACGTCGATTGTTTATTCGCACTGCCATCAATGCAGCAGAAAAAACGAGTGGGATAGATATTGGCTTCTATGACCAAGAGAATCCTGTCGAACTCGTCAATCGCTTTCTCGACATCACAACAGTACAAAAAACAGTTTCTAGCTTACTGACAGTGGCGTTAATCGCTTTCTTGCAAGCTATTTTAGGTAGCTTAATCTTGATTTTCTATAGTGCTTATTTTGCTATCTTGGTATTTGTCATTTTAGGTTTTCTTGCTTTTATTTTCTATGGTCTAGGCAGACATGCAGAGGAGACCGCACTTGCCGAATCTAAAACCAAATATCAGATGATTTCTTGGCTAGAAAATATTGCTCGCAATATTTTTACTTTTAAATTTTATGATACTAGTGATAGAAGCGCTCATGAAACTCACTCGCTAGTAAATAAATATATTGAAAAACGCTCCTCTCATTTCACTATTTTACTCTGGCAAAACATTAGTGCCTGTATTATTTATGCCGCAGGTGGCACCGCTTTGCTCGCACTAGGTGGGAGCTTAGTGATTCGTGGTGAAATTAATATTGGTCAATTTGTCGCAGCAGAATTGATTATCTTTGGAGTTTTAGGCTCAGTCATGCGCTTTGTAAACAAATTGAGTGACTTTTATGATTTATTAGCTGCCTTGGATAAGATAGGCGTTATCGAAGATTTTCCGCAAGAGTCCAACGGCGAAATAGTTTTAGATCAACCCATACAACATCTGAATATCAATGGTATCAGTTTTGCATATCATCCAAGAGTACAAGCACTTCCTCTTTTGAGCTTTCAGCTTTCACAAGGCCAGAGCACAGCTATCTTAGGTAATCCCGGCTCAGGCAAATCAACATTAATGAATCTATTGGCCAAAATACGGCAACCTGATACTGGCTTTGTTGAAATTAATCACTTGGATATTCGCCAATTAGACAACTTCAGTCTACGCAATCGTATTGGTTATGTGAGTCACATAGAAATTATTGAAGGCAGCATCATCGACAATATTCGTCTAGGACGAGATATATCTCTTACACGGATAAATCAATTGATAAATGAAATAGAGATTGGTGACGAATTCAGAACATTACCAAACGGATTAGATACCCAATTATCCGCTTCAGGAGCGCCTTTATCGACTAGCCAATTACAACGACTCATGATTATTCGGGGCATGGCAGGTGCTCCTGGATTATTTATGATTGATGGGATGTTGGATAATTTTAATGATGAGAAATTAAGACAAGTGATTGTTCTTTTAAAATCTCATCAAAAAGACTTTATTTTAATTGTGTCAACCCGCTTTCCACACATCGCAAAGCACTTTGATCAGATCATAGACCTCAATAAATTGAAAGCATGATATGAGAGAGATCAGAAAAAAACTTTTTGAATCCACAATGGAGCTCGGTAAAACGCCGGTCTCTGTTCGTAAATTTTATAAAATTCAACTAATGCTATTTTTTGGTTTCCTCTTATTGGCTTTGTTCTTACCTTGGCAACAAAACGTCAGCGCTAAAGGAAAGGTCACTGCCTTTGCTCCTTTTGAAAGGGTACAGACGATAGACTCTCCAATCAATGGTGTCGTGCAGCAATGGCATGTTCAAGAAGGAAGTAAAGTCAAAACTGGTGATCTGCTTTTAGAAATGCGTGATATTGATCCACAATACCGCGATCGCATTGAGTCACAAAGAAATAACTTAAGCAATCGACTATCCGCAAAACAAGAGGAATTGAAGTCTTATGGTTTGCAACAAAAAAGTCTCATGGCTGCTCGAGATGCCAAAATTGCTTCTGCGCAATTTAAACGTGACGTAGCGCAACAAAAAATTCGCGCCACTTCCGAAGCTATTATTTCCGCTCAAGCGACTTTAGATGCATCAGACTTTCAGGTAAAACGTTTGCAACGATTACTAAAAGATGGATTAGTATCCAAGCGTGATACCGAAGTGGCAGAGCGTGATTTTGAAATTGCTAAACGCGCCCTTGAAAGTGCTAAGGCACAGCATGATTCAGCAGTTGCAGAGGCAAATTCAGCGACAGCAGAAATCAAACAAATTACTTCTGATACTCAAGCAGAATTGGATTCAACTCGTGCCATTATTAATAAGATTCAATCTGAAGTGCTGGATTCAGAAAATACGCTAACTAATTCAGAAATTAATTTGTCCCGACAAAATTCACAGCGTGTGTTCGCTCCCAGAGATGGCACAGTTTTCCGGTTGCCGTTTAATTCAGCCTCACAAATTATTAGCCAAGGTCAGCCCTTGTTAGTCATCCAACCGCATACTGATCAACCTGCAGTGGAGTTGATAGTCGACGGACGCGACGCACCATTGATTAAAAAAGGTGTTCAAGTACGTATTGAATTTGAGGGATGGCCAGCTTTACAAGTACCTGGCTGGGCTAAAGTTCGTGTGGGTACCTATGGCGGAAAAGTAGCTTTCATAGACCCCATTGATGCAGGTAATGGTAACTTCCGCGTCATGGTAATCCCAGATTTGACCGAACAACCCTGGCCTAGTAACGAATTTTTACTACAAGGTCTCACCGCCAAAGGATGGATATTGCTTCAAAAAGTAAGTATCGGATATGAATTATGGCGAATCTTTAATGGCTTTCCGCCTCGCATTCCAGAGGAAGGTGTGCCACATACGGATAAGCCTAAAAAACAAAAAATATGATGATACGATTTTTTGATTTTACTAGTCCCTTTGTAAATAGCTTGCTACTTATCTTCACCTTACTCGTGAATGTATGCGCATTCGCAAAAGAAAGTGACCCGCTAATTCCCCGAAAAAACTTTCTGCCGCAAGAATACTCCGAGCAACCAGCCGCGGATTTAAATCAGGCTTTACAAAAACTTCAAGAAAAAAAACAAACTGAGAGCTTGCGTATTGATTTGCAAGAGGTCCTCAAAGAAGATCAAAGTGAAAAATCTAACCTGGTTAAAACAAATAAAGAGCAAGCCCTTTCTTTTTCCATACTAGACATTAGAGCCCGCGCATTAAAAAATAATTTATCTATTGAGGTCGCTAAAGTTGACCCGCTGATTGCCGAAGCAGGGCTTCGTCAAGAACAAGCAAAATTCGATAATATTATTTTTGCTTATGCAAGACAAACAAATCGGGATCTTCCTCGTATTGCAGAAGACAACGTGGTCTTTAGTTCTCTCGACTCTACTTTAAACAGCAAGGAAGTTAAATTAAATACGCTTGAACAAACAACTCGTATCACTGATATCGCTGCAGGAGTTCGCGTGCCTCTTAGAACAGGGGGTACTTTGACACTCAGCTCCCCATTAGAAAATAAAAGTATCAATGGCGCTTTGAATAGTAAACAGTATCGGAGCGCATTGCGCTTTTCAGTTAGCCAACCATTATTACGTAATGCCAGCAAACAAGTAAATGAGGCCAGTATTCGTATTGCAGAGTTGGATGCTCAATCTGTCAATTTGCGAACGAAACTTCAGGCGATACGTATCATTGCTGCCTCAGATAAAGCTTATTGGGGCATATACGAGGCATGGGCACAATTAGATGTCAGAAAACAACAGTACAAACTAGCTTTGCAGAATCTAACTATGGTGCGTAAAAGGGTAAAGGAAGGTCTCACCGCTGCAATTGAAATGAATCGTGCAGAAATTGGAGTGGCCGACAGAATGGAAGCATTAATTGTAGCTGAGACTAATCTCAAACTGGCCCAGCGGCAACTCCGTTTCTTTATGAATGAAATGGAAGCTGAACAAGCGGAAGAAAATATGATTAATCCTGAAACAGAACCTCAATTATTGCGCTATGAATTTAATCGAGAAAAATTACTTAAAGATGCAATGACAGGGCGTTTAGAGCTTCTTGAGCTAGAGCTTAAATTGGCTGCTGATGCTGTGAATATTGCTTTTATGGAAAATCAAACACTGCCCCTATTTTCACTCGATTATCAATATGGAGCTCTATCTAATACAGCAGGTAATTTTGGTAACAGCTATGACAATATGCTAAATGGTCGATTTAATGATTGGTCAATTGGACTCACTTTTGAAATGCCTTTTACCAATGAAGCCAACCTTGCCCGACTTGAGAATGCAGTGCAACAAAGAAATAAACGCCTAGC